>JADFRJ010000206.1 GCA_022561355.1 Chloroflexota bacterium
GCTTTCGAACAGATCCCGTGCGAACGGAAGGTCGGAATAAGAAGAATTGATGCGGCTCTGATCCGAGCAGCGCTCCGCCCAGACGATGGCCAGCCGCGAATTGTGAAACCACGCGCGACTTATCAGATATAGGAGGCCCGAGAGGTCAGCCTGACGGACCGAAGCATTCGAGAGTGCGATGAGAGTGCGGAAGCCAGGGATGTCGTGTTCGAATCCTGGTACCTCGTGGTTTTTTCTTTCCTTAACGAACGGTGGCTGCGTGAGCCCTGTTAAAGGATGTAGGGCGTGCATGTGGAGAGATCCAACACCCGGCGCTGCTTCAGCGTTTACGACCAGCGATGCCAAGGCTTTGTCTAGGCCATCTAGCAGGTCAGCATCCTTCCACGTAAGCTGAATGCGAGCCAGTGCGTCGGTGACCGTCTCTCCTGAAACTGGAAACACATCGAATTTCCGCAAAGCGGGCTGGGTTGTGGCACTGTGTGACCAGTGTTGAACCACCTCCAGCAGCGCTGCCATGTCACCGACTCTAATAGCACCTTGGACGGCCTGGTCTAGTAGATGAATCGAGGGAGGGGGCTGAGAAGCAGATGACATCGCACCCCGCCCTGCGTTCCAGCCATATAAGCGCATTTGGTCTTCCCAATCATTCGCAAGAGGTAGTCGGCCTACGAACCGCAAGCTTTGACGCAAATCTACCAGCTCCCGTATGGCACCGGCTGTCACAATAATCATGGCGACGAGCGCAAGCAGGGAGAAGTGAACTACTAGTGAAGGTATTAGACCATCGATCTTGCGGATGGAGGCGTCCCACTGGCCTAGTGTGAGTACGGTAGCGACTAGGGATGCAGCCACTATCAGAAAAACTCCAGCAAGGCGGTACCGATGTAGCTGGGAAGTGGCGATCTCTGCCGAGAAGGAAGATGCACGTAGCTGGACCGCCAGTCCGATGGCAGCTAGGCCAAGCGTGAGAACTCCCACCTCGACAGCTATCAGGGCTTGCAGTACCAGAGGGGCCCTGTGATGTCTGAGGCGAAGAATCTATCCACAAGAAAGTTCGGTCTAGCAACACACCCGTAACCACCCCTACAAACAGCACCACGGCGATTACGCCCGTCGTTGGGAACTGCCAGAACACAGGCGAGTACTTCTTGCTATCCCCAGATTTCCACGCGCGGATCTCTCTAGGAACGAGACGCCTGAGAATGTTGACAGCGAAGATGAGTGCCGTTAGCCAAAGCACCAGTCCACCACCCAAAAGGGCTATCCCGAGCGCTATGCAGAGCAGGCCAATAACGTAGCTGTTCCTTGGATTGGTGAGAGCGGCTATCCAAGGATGCATGCTCCAGATAGCGGCGACGCGCCGCGGCCCAAGGAATGCTTCATCGAATTCGCGACCGTACATTGAAAGCAGGCCAATTAGAACGAGAACCACGCCTGGCAGAAGCCACGTCCAGTGGAAGCTGGCTCCAGCAAGAGCCGCAATTCCGAGGGCAGCTAGTAACGTATAGAACCTGTCTGGCTTGGGTAAGTGATGCTTCCTGGCCGCTGCCGAGAAGGCGAAGACCGCGAGGCAGGTGGCTAGGACAACGCAGATAGTCGCGAGGGTCCATGGGTCACTAAGAGCCGCATGCAGGTCAGAGCCAGCGTCGGCCATGAAGTCGCCCAGCGCGCGTAGCACTTCGCCTATCAATTCGCTCAATCTCGTCAAACGCCAATCTCAGCCGGCATGATTACCAGGTGCTTCAGGCTATGCCGTATGATACCCGAAGTAGCGGACGGCCCTTGGCCGGCGCGGCGTGGTACGCGCGAAGGCGACGCCTGCGCATGAGCTAGCGGCCTCATAGGCATAACGTTCGCTAGAATGGTGCCACGAACTCAATCTGAGGAGGTACCATGTCACTATTCGTCGTACAGCACGTGCATGAGGCGGAGAAGTGCCCGGCCGGAGACCCGGAGATGGGCCCGATGCTGCTCAAGATCGTGTCGGACCAGAACGCGGCGAACTACGGCGTCACGATCAAGAACGAAGCCGTCCTCGATGGGCGGCACACGCTCTACCTGACCGTCGAAGCGGAGGACGAGGGCAAGATCAAGGAGTTCATGGCCCCCTTCCTGCATATGGGAACGGTGGAGGTCTGGCCCGCTAGCTCCTGCGAGCGCGTGGTCGAGCGGGGGAAGTGCTGAGCTAGTCTAGGACCAGCTTACAGCCCTCACCCCGGCCCACTACGGCAAGGTCTCTCCCAGAAGGGAGAGGGGAGTTCAGGATGTGTGGGCAGACCGGCTAATCGTCTTGCTCGAGGGACTAGATTCTTCGCTTCGCTCAGAATGACGAGGCGTGTCGGGGTGCGTTCGACGTGGCGCGAGATTGGCGAATCAGACTCTTCGCGGAGTTTAGCCTGAGCGAAGCCGAAGGGCTCGGAGCGACAGAAGCTCCGTCTTCCCACGACGCCATCCTGAGTGGAGCCGAAGGACTCGGAGTGGCGAGCGGTAGCTAGCCTCGAGCTTCTAGCTCCCAGTCTCTAGCATCAAGACGAGGCTCGCTCTAGGTAGTCCCCGTTGCTGGTGTTGATCTTCAGCTTGTCGCCCACATTGATGAAGAGCGGCACGTTGACGAGGAGGCCTGATTCCAGCTTCGCCTGCTTCGTCCCGCCGGTTGCTGTATCACCCTTGTGGCCCGGCTCCGTTTCCGCGACCGTCAGCACGACGGCAGCCGGCACTTCGAGGCCGATCGGCTCGGTGCCGTACATCAGCAGGTCACACGGCGCGTTCTCGGTCAGGTACTGGCCGGCATCGCCGACCTGGCTGTCGTTGAGCGGCGTCTGCTCGAACGTCTCCTTGTCCATGAAGTACCAGAGGTCGCCGTCGTGATAGCTGTACTCAACCTTGAGGCGCTCGATGCGGGCGCGCGGGAGCTTCGCGTTGTTCTGGAAGGTTTTCTCGATGATGTGCCCGCCCCGGACGTCCTTTAGCTTCAGTCGCACTGTCGCCGAGCCGCGCGCCATCTTGATGTGCTCGTATTCCAGCACCTGGTATAGGTTTCCGTCGAGTTCGACCGTGATGCCCTTGCGGGCGTCGGTTACGTTGATCATGTATTCCCCCTAGTTAGCCACAGAGATCGCCATCCTTCGACAGGCTCAGGACGGATGATTGCGCTCATATGTCTGCTGTGATTAGTTTCGGCGCGTGGCTCATCACCCGCGCTTTGCCGTTCTCCATGACGACGATGTCTTCGATGCGCACACCGCCCCACTCTGTGAGGTAGATGCCGGGTTCGATGGTGAAGACCATGCCGTCTCGCAGCTTGTCGTTCGATGTCTTAGCCACGCGCGGCCCCTCATGCACCTGCATGCCGATACCATGTCCGAGCCCGTGGCCGAAGTTGTCGCCGTAGCCCGCCTCGTTGATCACGTTGTGCGCCAGCATGTGCGCGTCCTCTCCCGTCATGCCCTCTTCGACGAGCTCGATCGCTGTCTGCTGCGCGGCGAAGACGATGTCGTAGACCTTCTTGAACGTATCGTCCGGCTCGCCAAGGAAGATCGTGCGCGTCAGGTCGGAGTTGTAGCCATCCAGCGCGACGCCCATGTCGATCACCACGCCTTCGCCCTTCTTCAGCGCCTCGTCGCGCGGGAAGGCGTGCGGCATCGCGCCCCACGGCCCGCCGCCGACGATCGTTTCGAACGAGACGGCGTCGCCGCCGTGCTCGCGGACGTACTTCTCGATCTCCCAGGCGACCTGCTTCTCCGTCCAGCCGGGCTCGATGCGTTCGGCCACGGCGGCGAAGGCCGCGTCGCCGATGTCGATCGCGGCCTGGATCGCGGCGATCTCCTCCGGCTCCTTGATCAGGCGCAGCCCCTCGACGAGGTTCAGCGTCGCGACCAGCTTCGGACGCTCGCTCTCGGGCAGCTTCTGGATCTCTTTGCGCACGGCGCGATGCGTCTGGTACGTGATATGCGCCGCCTCGAACGCGACGCGCTTGCCACCGAGCCCCGCGAGCAGCTCCGGCAGCCATTTATCGAAGCCGCCGATCGTGCGCAGGACGCGGCATTCCGTCGCTTGGCGTTCCGCCTGCTCCCAGTAGCGGGAATCCGTCGCGAGGACAGCGTCGTCCGCCGTGATCAAGAGGTAGGCGGAGGTGCCGGTGAAGCCGGAGAGGTAGCGCCGGTTTGTGGGGCTGGCGCTCTCCGGGCTGATGACGAAGAGCGCGTCCAGCTTGTGCTCGACGAGCTTCTTGCGTAGACGTTCGATTCTCTGCGCTGTCATGGCGTGTGGTTGTGTGAGCCCGCGCCGCTAGGCGTCGGGCAGCGGCTTCAGGGCGACGAGCGCCTCCAGCGCGGCGATGTACCCGAACCAGCCCAGCCCGGTGATCACGCCGTGGCTGACCTCCGCCGTGAGCGAACGCCGCCGGAAGTGTTCGCGTGTGTGGATGTTGGAGATGTGCACCTCGATCACGGGCGCTTCGACCCACGCCAGCGTGTCGCGCAGCGCGATGCTGTAGTGCGTCAAGGCGCCGGGATTGATAATGATGCCGTCCGCCTTGGGCGCCTCTTCCTGCAGGTAGTCGATGATCGCGCCCTCGTGGTTGGACTGGAACGTCGCCA
>JADFRJ010000001.1 GCA_022561355.1 Chloroflexota bacterium
ACTTCACCCCTGGGCGCTTGCCGTCGACGGCGCCGGAGACATTCTCGTAGCGGACCGCGAGAACTGCCGCATCCGGCGCTTCTCCGTTGGTGGTGCGATCGTATCGATCGCCGGGTCTGAAGGCTGCGGCTCGGCGGGAGATGGAGGGCCGGCGACGCAGGCTTCGCTGTTCTGGCCAAGCGACATCACCTTAGGCGGCGACGGCTCACTCTACATCGCCGACACGGGCAACTGCCTGATCCGGCGCGTTGACGCGGGCGGGGCCATCAGCACCGTGGCTGGCAGCGGCGTTTGCGCGCCCGGCGGCGATGGCGGTCCTGCCACCAGCGGCGGCGCCTGGCACCCGATGGGCATAGCGTTCGGGAAGCAGGGCGAGTGGTACTTCTCAGAACTGGACACGTGCAAGATACGCCGGGTCGACGCCAGCGGCGTCATTGCTACGTATGCGGGGAACGGCATCTGCGGCCACTTGGGCGACGGCGGGCCTGCCACGGAGGCGCGACTAGGTGATTTTCTGGGCGGGCTTGCTTTTGCTGACGACGGCTCGCTCTATATCGCGGAGGGGTTCAACTGCCGCGTCCGCCGAATCACTCCCGAACAGAACATCGAGACCATCGCTGGCACTGGGGTCTGCGGCTTCTCTGGCGATGGTGGCCCGGCCACTGAGGCGAGCCTTGATCTGGTCTTCGATGTCGCCTTGGACGGAGATGGTGGGCTCTACCTGGCCGGCCCGTTCAACTGCCGCGTGCGACGAATCGACTTGGCAACCGGCATCATCGACACTGTCGTTGGCGACGGGTCCTGCAACTACAACGGTGAGGATGTGCCGGCGCTGGAAGCAGGGGTGGAGCCGTGGGGCGTCGCGGTCGGCCCGGACGGAGCGCTCTATCTGGCCGATTCGGGTAACGGCAGGGTGAGGCGAGTGGGCGCGGAGGGGCGTGTCTCCACGGTAGCCGGCGGCAGCGAATTCTGCGAAGCGAACGAGGGTGACGGCCGTCCGGCGACCGAGGCGCGGCTGCTGGCGCCCTACGACGTGGTGCTGGACACGAGCGGCAATCTTTACGTGACTGATCTGCGAGGCTTCACTGTTCGTAAGGTGGATTCCCTGGGGATCATCACCACTGTCGCCGGCGTCGGCATCTCTCGTCCAATCGACAACGGTGGAACTGACCCCTCGAACGGTTTCTTCTGCTCGATACACAGCCTGCCGGTACCGGCGCCATCGTATCTGGGCGATGGCGGCCCGTCTGACGAAGCTGGCCTGTACTTCCCCTACAGCATCGCGCTCGATCCCGAAGGAGATCTCTACATCGCCGATACGTTTGACCATCGAGTGCGCCGCATCGCCTGCGGTGGCGCTGTGCCCTGCGCTGAGCCGGTAGCGTCGGCCGGCGCGACGGTGAAGGAGACGCCACCCGTGGCGTTGCCGGAGACAGGCGAGCCCAATCAGCCGTATGGCGGGGTCTCGTTGGCAGGGCTGGCAGCCCTGCTTGGCGCGTCGCTCGTGCTGTTGGCGGCCCTGGTGGGCCTGCGCCGGCGGGGGGACAGTCGAAGCAGGTTCCTATAGCTCCTCGGCGGCTCTAAGCGAAACCACCTCGTTCGTTCCGTCCATAATCTGCAGTAGCTTGGCGTCGCGGTAGAATTTCTCGACCGTGTTCTCCTTGGAGATGCCGTAGCCGCCGAACACCTGCACCATATCGGCCGTGACCTGCATCGCCATGTCGCTCGCGAAGGTGCGGGCCGCCATGGCCGTGGGCAGGTGCGGCTTACCCGTGTTCAGCAGCCACGAGGACTTCCAGAGAAGCGCCCGGGCGGCCTCGATCTGCCGGAACGCGTTGAACAGCTTCATCTTAATCACTTGGTGGTCGAAGATCACCTTGTCGCCCTGCACGCGGTCCTTCGCGTAGACGAGCGCCTCTTCATAGGCGGCTCGCGCTACCCCAACCGCGAGCGTGCCGACGGCGGTGTTCCCGCCGGTCACAATCCGCTCGATCAGCAGCTTGTAGGCGGGCCCGCCGGGCATCACGAGGAACTCCTTAGGGATGTGGACGTCGTCGAAGAAGACTTCGCTCTGGTTGAGCGTCCGGAGACCCAGCTTATTCAGCGGCTTGCCTCGCGACATGCCCGGCAGGTCGCCCGGGATAGCAAAGGTCGCGGTGCCTTCCATGCCATCGGCCCCGCCATCCGCACCGTCCAGCCTCACCATCAGCAGGAAGGCGTCCGCCATCCAGCCATTGCTGACGAACGCCGACTTCTGGCCGTTCACCACGTAGTGGTCGCCGTCTCTCACAGCGGTCGCGTCCATATGGATGGCGGGCTGTCCGAACTGGAAAAGGTCGGAACCGTGCTGCGGCTCGGTGATTGCCCACGCGCCGCCATGTTCGCCTTTCGTATCGTTGACGAACGCGTCCAGATATTCGCCATAGAACGGGTGCCTGTCCTTAGCCGCCGCCGCGCTGCCCGCAATCATGGGAGCAACCAGCAGATGGCTGGCGATCCCAGCATCGCCGACCGCAAGCTCCTCCTGCACAATCGTGCTCGTCATGGCGGGCGCTCCCAATCCGCCCACGTCGCTACCGAGGGTCATCTTGTGGAAGCCAATCTCGTACGCTCTGGACAGCACGCTCCGCATGGTGTCGCTGGCGTAGGCCTCTTCAGGGTCCTGGATCAGATCGAGTTTCGCGGCTGCTGGACGCAACTCCTTCTGCGCGAACTCTCGCGTCATGTCGCGGATCTTCTCGACTTCCTCGGGAAGGGCGAAATCTACCATCGCTGGCCTCCTTGATGAGCACAGGGTCCGACAGGATGTAGGCTACGCTTGTTGTCGCAGGCTACCTAGTGCCAGGGCGCCCTCATTCGAAGGTCAAATGGCCCTGCCATGGAATTGGATAGACACGAAAAAACGGTTTAGACCACGCCCTCGCGAATCCACTCGCCGGCCCGTTCGCCGATCATGACTGAGGTCAGATGGATGTTGGCCCGTGGACAGTTCGGCATCACCGAGGCATCCGCTACGAACAGGTTGTCGAATCCGCGCACCCGCAGGTGCTGGTCGACGACGCCCATGGGATCGCCGGCGGGCGCCATCTTGGCGGTGCAACTCGGATGAAAGCCGCTCGACGCGAGGCTCCTGCACCAATCCGCCAGCGCATCGTCATCGAGAATAACAGCGGTGTCCGGTGCCTTGACGCCATCCGACAAGTGTTCGAATTCCGGGTGCGAGCCGATTTCCAGGCCGAGGCGCACGCCCGCAACGAGCCGCCGGACATCTTCATCGGCTTTGAGGAACCGTTCGTCGATCCTCGGCGGTACGTGCGGATCGGCCGATTGCAGTGTGAGGCGGCCACGCGACTTCTGCCGGTAGATGACAGTGCCGATCGCATACACCAGCCTGCCCGATCGGGTCGCGAGTTGGGAGACGGGCATGAGTTGCATGTCGTTTCGTTCCTGGCCACCGGTCGAGGTGTACCGATACGTCGACTGGACGACTGGATCGTTCCTCTTCAGCAGTCCATCCTTGGCAGCAAACGTGACACCCAGCATCGGATGGTCGTCAAGGTTCTCGCCCACCCCGGGCAGGTCTGCCACCACGTCAATGTCCAGTTCTCGCAGGTGCGCCGCCGGGCCGATGCCGGACCGCATCAAGACCGCGGGCGATCCGATCGCCCCGCAAGCCAGCACGATGCGATCGCCTGTGATCACCTCTGACCCGCCGCTCGTCTCGACCTCCACGCCGGTCGCCCGAGACCCGTCCGTGACGATTCGCCGAACGAGACACTCTCCCTTGATCGACAGGTTCGGCCGCTTCCTCGCCGGTTCGACGTAGCAGATGGCGACGCTCATCCGGCGGCCGTCCAGCTTGTTCATCGGATGAAAGCCGAGCCCCGCCGATTGTGGATGGTTGTTGTCGGGCGTCTCCTCGTAGCCGAGGGCCCGCATTGCCCGGACAAAGGCCGCCTGCACGGGCACGAGCTCTGCTTCGGTATGGCGCCGCACGGGGATCGGCCCGTCTTGGCCGTGGAACTCGTTGTCGAAGTCGAGGTCACGCTCCAGGCGGCGAAAGTAGGGGAGCACCTTCTCCCATGACCACTCATCGTTGCCGAGCGATGCCCATTCGTCGTAGTCTTCGGGCGCGCCGCGCAGAGCGATCGCGGTGTTCACGGCCGACGAACCGCCGACGACCTGGCCGGCCGGCAACGGCACCACGCGCCCCGCGACGTTCGCCGTCGCTTCGTAGCCCCAGTCATGCGCGAAGTAAGAGTTCTCGTTGCCGTTCAAGAGGTCCGCCGGCGTCTGCGACGCCGTCGCATAGTGCGGCCCGGCTTCCAGGAGAAGCACCGATAGGCTGCTATCCTCCGAAGCGCGAACCGCGGTGACGGCCCCGCCTGCTCCCGCGCCGGCAACGATCACGTCGTAGTGCAACTGCCCATCCTCTCCTCAATCAGCATGCCTCTGCCCATCCACAGCGCGCAGCCATCCGGCTCGCTTTGACTAAGAGCGGGCCGCAGACGGCCTGCACCAAAGGGAGGGGGCCGCCTGCGGCCCAAGTGGCCACGCTGTTAAGTTTAGTTCCTGTGATGGAACGTCGCACGTGCCTTAAAGCCTCGAAAGGACGGGCCATTCGGCCATAGTACACAGCGCGTAGTAGACGCAGGCTGGCCCGCACCACTCATCCACGCGCAGCGGCTTGCTCATGGTGGTTGAATGAACGCCGCCTGGTAGTAGTAGTCGCCGGCTCCCGAGTCTGTACGTCTAGCTGCCAAACATCAGACCACTCTCTGCGCCGCCATTCCGCGCCACTTCTTTCACGGAGCCAGTCGCGCATGGTTCCCGCGGGAGGCCCTTCAACCCCCAATGACGTGCCATATGGCCCTTTAAGGCTTAACTTAGCAAGCGCTAGGTTAAGGGGCGGAAGCCAGGTAGCTATCTGAGAGGGGTCATGCCGTGAGCGACGCCACATTCGATGCGGTCATCATCGGGGCAGGCCACAACGGGCTTTCGTTGGGCACGTACCTATCCAAGTGCGGCTGGGATGTAGCGATATTCGAGAAGCGCACTGAAGAGGGCGGCGGCCTCTGCACGGAAGAGCTGACGCGGCCCGGCTTCCTCCACAACGTTCACTGCAACTACCACACGCTGGTCGGCGTCTGTCCGGTGTACGAGGATCTGGATCTGTACGACCACGGCCTGGAATACGTGCGGCCGGAGGTGCAGATGGGAAGCGTCTTCAAGGACGGCACCGCGATCACCGTGCATACGGACATCGATAAGACGTGCGCTTCGTTCGCGCGATTCTCGGAGAAGGACGCGGAGACCTTCCGGCGGCTGCACGATGAGGTGAAGGGTTACCTGGACTTGATCCTGAGTACGTTGATGTACTCTCCGCCCATCCCGCTGGTCGATATCACGAAGGCGCTCGTCGTCTGGAAGATCACCGACAAGGCGGAGTTTCTGAGCGTCCATCTGCGGAACATGACGATCAACGAGTTCCTGGACGAGCACTTCGAGAACGACAAGGTGAAGGCGATGCTGGCCTTTCAGGCGGCCATCTCCGGCTACGCGACGGACCTGAGGGGGCTCGCGGTGTCGTTCCCGCTGCTTGTGGGGAAGATGGACAACTGGCACGTCTGCATTGGCGGTTCTCATCAGCTCGCGCACTCCCTCTGGGAGGCGTTCGCGCATGCGGGCGGGAGCGTGTTCCTCAACACACCTGTCGCGGCGATTCTGACCGACAACGGCAAAGCGACAGGCGTGCGCCTCTTCGATGGGAGCGAAGTGAAGGCGCGGCACGTCGTCGCCAGCACGATCGATTTGGAGCAGACTTTCCTGAAGATGCTCCCGCGTGAGAAGTTGGACCCGGACCTGGTGAAGCATGTGGAGGAGTACTCGCACATGGACTGGTCCTACTACAGCGTGCATCTGGCGATGAGCGAAGCACCGCAGTACGAGGCGGCCTCGTTCGACCCTGACATCCAGCAAGCCTGGGTGCTCAACGCTGGCTATGAGTCGCTCAATGACCTGACCCAGGATTGGAAGACCGTCCGCGCGGGCAAGCTGGCCGATCCCAAGCCGAACTGCGCCGTGAACTCGCTCTTCGATCCAACCGATGCGCCCGATGGATCGTTTACGGGTCTCATGCGCCAGTTCGCCCCGATCGAGATCGGGAGCGGCGGTATGGAGGCGTGGGACGAGATGGCCGGCCCATACGGAGAGCGGTGCATAGACGCTTGGGCGTCTTACGCTCCCAACATCAGAGACGCAACGATCGAATGGCAGCCTTACACGCCGCTCGACATCTCGCGGCGGATGGTGAACATGGTCCGTGGCGACTGGATGGGCGGCATGATCGACTTGGACAACTTGCTCACGGAGCGGCCGACCCCAGAGCTTTCGCAGTACAAGACACCGTTCGAGGGTCTGTACTTGTGCGGGGCCACCCAGCATCCGCACGGCTTCATCACGTTCGCGCCGAGCTACAACGCGCTGCAAGTGATCGCAGCCGATCACGGATTGGATCGATGGTGGCAATGACAGACTCCTTGTCCGCAAACGGGATCGTGCCGGTCAGGGCAGTGGCTGGCGATGAGGCTAGCGGACTGGCGAACATTATCGCCCAGTATCTGGAGCAGATATTGAACGAATCGGCGGAAAAATGCGCCGAGGCGTTATCGCTCCGAGGCCGGCTCGGCCTGCGTGCGCGGGAGGGCGACGTCGCCGTGACGATCGTATTCGATGGCGAAGACGTCGCGATCGAGGAGGGCCTGCAGGACCCGGATGCCGTAATCGGCGGAGATATCGAATTTCTGATGCACATCATGGCTGGCAGGGCTAACCCGGCGTGGGAGATGCTCAGCCGCAACATAACGATCCAGCCGGGACGGCGGCCGCTGTTTGCCTATCAGGCCTACAGCCTGATGCGGCTGCCAGGTGTTCACGTATGGAACGGCATGCCGCGCCCGCCAACAGGCCTCCTGGTGGGCGCGGCAGCCGCGTTGGTGGCCGGGCTATCGATCAGGTATGCCCGGCGCAGAGAAGCAGGAGGTGAGGATGCCTGAGGCAACGTACGACGCGGTGATCATTGGCGCGGGCCACAACGGCCTCACCTTGGCTGCGTACCTCGCCAGGTCAGGATTGTCCGTTGGGATCTTCGAACGCCGTCACGAGGATGGTGGCGGCGTGAACACGGAAGAGGCGACCGTCCCCGGCTTCCACCACAACCTTCATGCCCAGTACATGGAGTTCATCGACTACATGCCGGTCTACCACGACTTCGAGTTGGAGAAGTGGGGCGCCCGGATGATCTATCCGGACACGCAGTTGGGCATCACGTTCGCTGATGGCCGGCCGCCGATCGTCATCTACCGGCCCGACCCTGAGCTGGACAAGAAGACCCACAAGAGCATCTCCGAGTACTCCAGGCACGATGCGGATACATGGCTGGAGCTGAAAAACAAAGTGATGGCGAAAGAGCACCAGATGGCAGCGACGCTCTACAGTCCAGCGGAGGCCGAGGACAGCGCTGAGGCGTCGGCGGGCATGATGAGCGCGGGTCTCGATCTCTGGCAGGACCTAGGCCTCACGATGAACGACATCGGTAAGGCGCCGAAGGTGCTGATCGATCGCTTCTTCGAGTCGACCGAGTTGCGGGCGTTGCTGTACCGCCAGTGCATCGAGTGGGGGGCGAACGTGCACTCCGGCAACGGATACGGGTTCCTGGTCTCTGTCCTCTGGCTGAGCGCGATCCACAGGATGGTCGTCGGCGGTACGCATTCGCTGGCACACGCCATGGCAAACGCCGCCATGAAGGCGGGCGCGTGCATGCGCTTCACAAGCCCGGTGGTCAAGATCCTCCTGGACGACGGTCGCGCGACAGGCATCCAGCTCAAGGATGGCACGAAGATCAAGGCGCGCAAGCTGGTCGCCTCGAACGTAGACCCCAAGCAAACGTTTGTGGACTTCATCGGCGAGGAGAACCTGGAGCCGTTCCGCAAGGAGCGGCTGGCCGGGTGGCACTTCGGTCCGGAGCACGTTCTGGGCACGCCGTCGTTCGCGCTTCACGAAGCGCCGGACTACAAGTCCGCGAAGTGGAACGAGGACATCAACCGCTGCTTCTACACCCTTGTGGGCTTTGAGTCGGCGGAGCAGATTTCCGATTACATCCTGCAGGCATACGGCGGTCAGATACCGGACCGGCCGGGCGCGGGCACGTGGGTGAACTCGCTCTGGGACCCCACGCAGGCGCCGGCGGGCAAGCACGCCATGAACGGCTGGTTCTTCTTCCCGAGGGCGTCTTGTCTCAGTGAAGAAGAGTGGGACGACATCCGTGCTACGTACAACGACAAGTTTCTGAAGCTCTGGGAGGAGTACGCGCCGAACATGACGCGGGACAACGTCATCGCGGACCGGCTGTACACGGCCTTCGACATCGAGAAGAAGATGGGGATGCCCGAGGGCGACTTCTCCCACGGCCGCTCGGGCGGTATCGGCGTCGGTATGCCGCGTGGATACCAGTACCGGACGGAGTTTCCGGGTCTGTACCTCTGCGGTGCTTCCGCCGGTGGCGGGGGCGTCAGTGCCGCTCCTGGCTACGGCTCATTCAAAGTGATCTGCAAAGACCTTGACCTGCCAAAGATCTGGAAGCGGGAATCGCGGGCCTATTAAGGAGTGCGCCATGGCCGAGATCTACACGACCGCCTGGTACGACAGCATGAAGGAGATCCTCAACGCGAGCGATGAGGTGACGAAGAGCGCGCCGAAAGGCATCTGGAACATTCTGGCGGAAATCCACGGCGACGGCACTTCCCCATACATCGCCGTTGATGACGTCAAACGCTTCGCGATCGTGCTCGATAACGGAAAATGCGAGAGCTATCAGGAGCTAACAGAGGCGCCGGCGCGGAAGGATTTCGAGTTCATCCTGGAGATGCCCGCCAGCCTCTTCGAGCGTGTCGTCGCCAACCAGGCCGACCCGCTTGAGGCCGGGCTCAAGGGCGACGTGAAGATCGTGGGCGACATGCGTGTGCTGATCCAGAACGCCGAACTGGTGAGCATTCTCGCGGACATCTACCAGCGCGAAATCGAGACGGAATGGCCTAACGGCGCCCCTCCATACGACGCGGCGCCGGCGGGAGGTGCCTCATGACGCAAGCAGCCCTTAGGCTGAGCGCTCTTGCGGAGAAGAAGGAGAAAGGCAGCCAGACCTATGGCTCCTGGCAGGACATCTATCGCGAGAAGTGGACGTGGGATCGCGTCGTCAAAGGGACGTGCAACCGCGCCGACTGCATCGCTGCCTGCTCGCTAGACCTGTTCGTCAAGGATGGCATCGTCTGGCGGGAAGAGCAGAACGCTATCTTCGAGCAGACCAACGAGACGGTGCCGGACTTTAACCCGAGGGGCTGCCAGAAGGGCATCATTTACAGCGACCTGATGTACGACGCTTCCCGCATTAAGTACCCGCTGCGACGGGTCGGCGAGCGTGGCTCAGGCAAGTGGGAGCGGATCTCCTGGGACGACGCCTTGACGGAGATCGCCGACAAGGTACTGGACGTCTGCAAGGAAGACGGCCCGGAGAGCGTCATCTACGACTTCGGGACCACGAACATCGACTTCGGACCCGGAACGCCTGCCGAGCAGCATCTCATTCGCCTAATCGGCACGACGTCGCTCGATGAGTGGGCCGGCGTTGGGGACCTGCCCATGGGCGCCATCCAGACGTGGGGGCTATTCACCGCCGATGGCACCTCCGACGATTGGTTCAACGCTGAGACGATTATCGTCTGGCTGGGCAATCCTGTCTACACGCGAGTGCCGGACGTCCACTTCATGTTCGAGGCGCGCTACAACGGCGCTCGGGTCGTCACGATCGCGCCCGACTATAACGCCACGGTGGTGCACTCCGATCTCTGGTTGAATCCGCGCGTCGGCACGGACGCCGCCCTGGCGCTCGCGATGTGCAACGTGATCGTGGAGGAGGGGCTGCAGAAGAAGCGCTACGTTCAGGAACAGACCGACCTGCCATTCCTGCTGCGCGAAGATACCGGCCGCTTCCTCCGTCAGTCTGACCTCGCCAAGGACGGCAAGGATGACATCTTCTACATCTGGGACCTAGCCACCAAGACGCTGCAAGAGGCGCCGGGGACGAATGGACAGCCGGAAGCGTCGATCGATCTGGGCGATCTCGATCCCGCGATGGAAGGCGAGTACGAGATAGAGCTGCTGGACGGCCGGAACGTGACCGTACGACCCGCCTTCATGGCGCTCAAGAAGCGGTTAGACGAATACACGCCGGAGCGGGCGGCCGAGATCACGGGAGTCGGCGCCGGCATGATCCGGCGTTTGGCCCGCCAGGTAGCCGAAAGTCCCGCCACGATGATCTTCTGCTCTTGGGGGTCCTGCAAGCACTACCACATGGACTTGGTACAGCGATCCATCATTCTGCTGCTCGCGCTCACCGGCAACACCGGCAAGCGTGGCGCCGGCATGCGCATTGGCGCTTGGTGGAACATGTCCCTCAGCTACGACAAGGCAGGCGTCGGAGCGCTCGCGGCGGCCGGTGGTGACGCGGAGCGGCCTAAGGTCCGCGATGTTGAGAACATCATGAAGACGCTGATGAAGGCCAACTCTACGATCAGCCCAACGATGCCGTTTCTCTACAAGCACGACAAGGGCTACGCGAAGCTGGTCAACACGCCGGGGTATCACGATCCCGATCTGAAGCGCCCCATCAGCGAGTACATGCAGGAGGCGTTCGACAAGGACTGGATGCCCGTCTACCCCAGGGACGGCAAGACGCCGCGCGTCTTCCTCTACACAGGCATGAACCCGCTGCGGCGCTGGCCGGCGCCCGACGTCATCCGCGAGAACCTGTGGGCAAATTTTGAGCTGATCGTGACGTGGGAGTTTCGCATGTCCAGCTCCGCCATGTACTCGGACATTATCTTGCCCGCGGCGGGATGGCACGAGAAGTCCGGCATTAAATTCTGCCAGAGCTACGTGCCGTACATCTGTGTCGGTGAACAGGCCGTGGAGCCGCTCTACGAGTCGAAAAACGAGTTCGACATCATGGCCAACTTGGCCGAGACGCTCGAACGGCGGGCAAAGGAGCGGGAGGAGGCGCCGTACAAGGATGCCTTCGGCAACGAGCACGATCCGCGCGAGATCTTCCGGCTCTGGAGTTTTGACGGTGAGTTCGGCGAAGGCGATGCTGAGAAGGCGCTGAGCGTCCAGTTCGAACTTTCGGACC
The DNA here is from genome assembly GCA_022561355.1 of Chloroflexota bacterium. Taxonomy (GTDB): domain Bacteria; phylum Chloroflexota; class Dehalococcoidia; order DSTF01; family RBG-16-68-14; genus SZUA-185. The sequence continues at coordinate 11,243 of JADFRJ010000001.1, forward strand.
CGGTTGGAGATGCCACGTGGGAAGAGGCGGCTCAGAAGGGGGCCGTGCCCGTTAAGTCGACCGGAGGCTACGGGCCGATCACCGCCATCACGAACGATTTCAAGGAAGGTGAGACGCTCTATCCGTTCGCGTGGTTCGTTGAGGGCAAGGAGTCTTGGCCAACGCTCACCGGTCGCCAGCAGTTCTACATCGATCATCCATGGTTCCTGGAGGCCGGCGAAGAGCTGCCGACGCACAAGGAGCCTCCTCCCGCCGGCGGCGACTACCCACTGCGTATGACAGGTGGACATACGCGATGGAGCATCCACTCCATCTGGAGGAGCAACCGCACGCTCCTGCGGCTCCAGCGCGGAGGTCCCGTGATGTACATCAGCACACAGGACGCGAAGGAGCGCGGCCTGAAAGACCACGATGAGGCGCGGGTCCGGAATGACGTAGGCGAGTTTAAGGTCAGGGTCAAGCTGGCGCCCAGCGTTCAGCCCGGCCAGGTGGTGATGTATCACGCCTGGGAGCCCTACCAGTTCGAGCAGTGGTCCAGCCAACAGGCTGTGAACCCCTCGCCGTTGAACCCGCTTCACCTAGTGGGCGACTACGTCCAGCTCCAGTACCGCTTTGCGCTCGCCCAGCCCAGCAATATCTCCCGGGCGATGACCGTAGAGCTGACGAAAGTGACGTGAGAAACGAGGTGCAGTGATGCGTGTAGGCCGAGTGGACGCGAAAGACGAGGAGTTGCTGAGCCCTGACTCGAAGGCTTGGCAAGAAGCCCCGGTCAACGAGGTCGTGCTGTCGCCGGCGCCGCTCGAAATGCAGCCGACTGAGTACATCCGTGTTGCTCGAAACGGCCGTCCATACGGCGTCCTTTCGAGCATGAAGGTGAGCGCCTTGCACAACGGCGACAGTGTATTCTTCCACTTGATCTGGCAGGACGGCTCTGAAGACGGACCGATCAAAGACATCAACCAGTTCGCCGATGCCGCGGCCGTGATGTTCCCGATGGTCGAGGATGCGCCGCTCATTGGCATGGGAATCAAAGGCAAGCCAGTGAACGTATGGCTGTGGCGCGCTGACTGGGAGCGGCCGAAAAACGTCGCCGCGGAAGGGATGGGGACGACGGTGCGCCGGGACGATCCGGCACTCTCGTCGGCCGCGCGGCACGCCAATGGACAATGGGACCTGATCGTCGCTCGATCGCTGAACGGAAAGCGCGCGCCTCAGGGAACCGTCGCGCTGGCGCCCGGAACGGTAACGAAGATCGCATTCGCCGTCTGGCAGGGCTCCGAGCAGGAGCGCGCCGGCCTGAAGGCGTTCTCTCCCGACTGGCAAGAGCTAGAGCTTGATGCGTAGCGGAAAGTAGGACCCGCCATGAGTGAACGACAACTCGCGTTTGTCTTCGACCTCAACAAGTGTTTGGGCTGCCAGACGTGCACCATTTCGTGCAAGACGCTCTGGACGGACCAGCCGGGCATGGAATACATGTGGTGGAACATCGTCAATACGATGCCCGGCCGGGGCACGCCGCGCGATCGGGACGAGATGGGCGGCGGCTTCGATGCTGAAGGGCGCGCGCGGGCCGGCGTGCTGCCGAGCGCAAAGGACTTCGGAGAAGCTTGGGATTTCAACTACGAAGAGGTCTTCTACGAAGGGAAGGGCCAATCGGCATACCTCCACCCGCGCAACCCAAGCGCGGACGGCAAGGACGAAGCTCCGGAGTGGGGGCCGAACTGGGACGAGGACCAGGGCGCGGGCGAATACCCCAATAGCTACTACTTCTACCTGCCCACGATCTGCATGCACTGCACGGAGCCGGCCTGCCTGGCCGCCTGTCCTCGAACGGCGATCTCCAAGCGCGAAGAGGACGGCATCGTCCTCATCGATGAGGACCGCTGCGATGGCTATCGCTTCTGCATGGAGGCCTGTCCGTACAAGCGCATCTATTTCAACCCGGACCGCTTCATCTCACAGAAGTGTGTCATGTGCTTCGCGAGGCTGGAGGAGGGCGTCGCGCCCGCTTGCGTTCGCCAGTGTCCTGGGCGCGTTCGCCACTTCGGCTATCTGGACGACGAGGAGAACGACGTCTTCAAGCTCGTTAAGACCTGGAAAGTGGCGATCCCATTGCACCCCGAATTCGGCACAGAGCCCAACGTGTACTACGTGCCGCCGCTCGCGCCACCACGCTTCGACGAGAACGGGGAGATCGATGAAGAGAATCCTCGCATCCCCATGGAGTACCTGCGCTCGCTCTTCGGCCCGGCGGTGGATCAAGCGCTCGCGACGCTCAAGCTGGAGATGGAGAAGACGCGGCAGGGAGGGAAGTCTGAGCTGATGGACATTCTGATCGCCTACAAGTGGCAGAACATGTTCATTCCGTTCGTGGAGGACCCGGGAGAATTGAGCCGCCCGGCGCCGAAGTCATGATGCGTATCGAGGCGCTCGACACGCCGGAGGGAATCGCGGCGGCTGGCCACAGCCGTCTCTATCGGCTGCTTGCGGACGGGTTCTCCTACCCGGACGGCGAATCGTTCGACGCGCTCAAGACGGGCGAGTTTCGTAACTACGCGATGGCAACGTGCGGGGACTTGCCGTACGACCTGGAGCCCGTCTTCGATGGGCTGGTCGCGTCGGGCACGTACACCGACTTCCAGGCTGAGTACCTGCGCATCTTTGAGGTGGGTCTTGGTGTGCCCCCGTGTCCGCTCTACAGCGGGCTCTTCCGGGGTGGGCGAAAGGCTGTGATGGAGGAGCTGGCGCGGTTCTATAGCTATTTCGGGTTGTCGATTGAACACGGCTCCGGAGAACTGCCCGACCACATCACTACTGAGTTGGAGTTCATGCACTTCCTGGCGTTCAAGGAGTTGGCCGCGCTCGATCAGCAGAAGGACCCGGAGCCGTACCGGCGTGCCCAGGCGGACTTCCTGGAGCGCCAGCTCACGAACTGGCTGCCCGATCTGGAGAAGCGCTTGCAAGGCCTGGAACCGCCGCCGTTCTACGCGGCGTTGGCTTGGCTGACGAACACCGCGGCGCGCGCTCACCTCGCCGCGCTCGATGGATCGCTCGATCGTAACGTCTCGATTTCATTGGAGCAGGTGCGATGATCCCGGCAATCTGCGTCGTTGGGCGAAAGAACAGCGGCAAGACCATGCTCATTGAGCGGCTCCTGCCGGAGCTGCTGGCGCGCGGCCGCAAGGTGGCCACGATCAAGCACGATGCCCACGATTTCGAGATCGACCTGCCGGGGAAGGATACGTGGCGCCACCGCCAGGCCGGCAGCACGACCACGATCATCTCATCCTCATCGAAGCTCGCCATGGTGCGCCTCACAGATGGCGATTCGCCGCTGGATGACTTGCTGCGCATGGTGGACCGGTCATACGACCTCGTCCTTATCGAAGGTCTGCGGCGCAGTGCGTGTCCGAAGATCCTTGTGCACCGGCCTGAGGTCGGCGATCCGCCGGGCGTTCTTGGTGACATCTGGGCCGTCGTCGGCACGCAGATGCCGGACATCGATGGTAATCCGCCGTGCATTCGGCCGGAGAACGTCGGCGCGCTCGCTGACCTCATCGAAGAGCGGCTGCTGGGCGGGCCGGTGCAGACGCCGGCCTGGAACCTGCCAGCGCTGCTGGCCGAAGCGGGCCGCCACCACGGCCACATCTGTCCCGGACAGGTGCTGGGAGTGCGGATGGCGATCCTGGGATGCGAACGGTTGGGGATCTACGACCCGAAGTCATCGAAGCGCCTGATCACATTTGTTGAAACCGATCGATGCGGGACGGACGCGGTGCAAACCGTGACGGGATGCACGCTTGGCAAACGGACGTTGAAGTTCGTCGACTACGGCAAGCTTGCCGCCACGTTCCTCGATATGGACACGGGCCGCGCTGTGCGCATCGCCGCCAGGGAGAGCGCGCGCGACGCCGCGCTGCGGTTCGCGCCGGATGAGGCGGACGCGCATGCCGCGCAGTTGCGAGCGTACAAGGCGCTGCCCGCGGACGACCTGTTTAGCGTTCGGGAGGTGCGGGCCACGTTGGCTGAGGCGGAGCTGCCTGGCCGGTCGCGCGCGCGCGTCGTCTGCACAGCGTGCGGCGAGGGAGTCAGCAACGGCCGCGAGCTGTCAGTCGCGGGAAGAACGGTGTGCCGCGCATGCGCCGGCGTTCCGTACTACGACGAAGTCGAAGCTGCAGTCGGAGTTCAAGAGCATCAGGATGGAACTCTCTAGGCAAATGGAGGCACATCATGGCCCGCAAAAGCGCATTTGAGAAGGCAGAAGGCACCGCCGAACGCTATCGGAATCGCTGGCGCTGGGATTCGGTGACCTGGGGCAGCCACTGCGTCGACTGCTATCCCAGCAACTGCCCGCACCGGGTGTTCGTGCGCGACGGCAAGGTGGTGCGCGAAGAGCAGGCCGGGACATTCCCCGTCATCGAGCAGGGCGTGCCGGATATGAACCCGGCCGGCTGCCAGAAAGGCGCGATGTGGAGCCAGATGCTCGACGGCGAAGACCGCGTGATCTACCCGATGAAGCGGGTAGGGGAGCGAGGCTCCGGCAAATGGGAGCGCGTATCTTGGGATGATGCGCTGACAGACATCGCCGACAAGACGATCGACGCTATCCAGGAGTATGGCTCGGAGTCCCTGGTACGCATCGGCGAGCCGGCCGAAGGCGGCACCCAGGTGCTGGTCTGCGCGAGCATGCTGGTGAACGTGCTCGGCGGGATCACCACCGACGTGCAGGCCGAGATCAACGACTTCAGCCCCGGCCTCTACATTACGTATGGCAAGTTCGACCCGGCCGCCAGCGTTGACGACTGGTTCCACTCGGAGCTGATACTCATCTGGCACTGCAACCCGGTCTACACGAACATCCCCTGGTACCACTACGTCGCGGAGGCTCGCTACAACGGCGGTGAAGTGGTGCTCTTCGCGCCGGACTACAGCCCGTCCGCGCTCCATACGGACGTGTTCGCGTCCGTGCGTCCGGGGACCGACGCGGCGCTCGCGCTTGGCATGTGCCAGATCTTAATCGCAGAGGGGCTCTATCACGACGACTTCGTGAAGGAGCAGACAGACCTGCCCTTGCTGGTGCGAACGGATAACCGCCACTTCCTGCGCGCGAGCGATGTCGATGGCGGCCGGGACGATCAGTTCTACTGGTACGACAAGGTGACGAAGAGCGTCGTCGAGGCGCCTCGCGGGACGCTCGCATTAGGCGACGTGAATCCGGCGCTCTCCGGCGAATTTGAGGCGACGCTCGCGGATGGCTCGAAGGTTGGCGTGACGCCGGTCTTCGCGCTGCTCCGCGAAACGCTCGACCGCGACTACACGCCGGAGAAGGCTTCGGAGATCTGCGGCGTGCATCCGGACGTGATGCGCCGCGTGGCGCGCACGGCAGCTCGCAAGCGCACACGGCTGCTCATGGGCTGGAACTCCGGCAAGTACTACCACGGCGACCTCATGGAACGGACGATGGCGCTCTTCCTGGGGCTGACCGGCAACTGGGGCCGCAAGGGTACCGGCGCCCGGTCGTGGGCCGTGGGCTGGTACGAGGGGATGTTCGCGCCGCTGGCGAAGGCGAAGCCGGGCCGCCAGGCCGCTCGAGACATGCAGAAGATGCAGAAGCAGTTCCTGGCTGCCATGAAGGCGGAAGACCCCACCATGACCGACGAGATCGCTGTGGTGGAGCAGGAGTATCGCAACGCGCGCATGGGCGGCATGGTGCCGGCGGTGTTCTTCTGGTACTACCACTGCGGCTTCCGGGAGCGATGGAACAAGGCGGAGTGGAACGACCCCACCATGAAGCGCACCTTCGACGAGTACATTGAGGAGGGCATCGAAAAGGGCTGGTGGGAGGGCTTCCGCACGCCGGACGAAAAGACACCCCCACAGGTGATCTTCGAGATCGGCAGCAACGTCCTGCGACGCACGCGAGGCGGCCAAGAACTGTTGTTGAAGGAGTTGTGGCCTAACACGAAGCTGATCGTCACGTGGGACTGGCGGATCAGCACCACCGGACTCTGCTCGGACTACATCCTGCCGGCGGCGCAACACTACGAGAAGACGAACTTCTGCTACCAGACGCCACACATCATGAACCTGACGTTCTCGGATAAGGCCGTCGAGCCGCCGGGCGAGGCGAAGTCGGAATGGCAGATCACGCTTGCCTTGGCGAAGAAGATCGAGGAGCGCGCGAAGGCGCGCGGCTTCACGGAATACGAGACTCGCGGCATCACGCGCCGTCTCGATAATCTCTACAACGATCTGAGCAAGGACGGCGCGTACGCGGAAGATGAGCGTTTGATGGACGAGATGGTGCGGGATAGCGCCACGTTCGGCGTGCTGCCCAAAGGGACGAACCTCGCGACGATGCGAGAGAAGGGATTCGTGCGCTTCACGGACTGGGGCGTTAGTTCGATGACGCTCGCCCAGGCTTCTGAGCTGAAGCCCGACGAGGCCCACGCCCCGTTCCGTAACCACACGGAGAAGAAGGAGCCGTTCCCGACACTGACGCGCCGCGCGCAGTTCTACATCGACCACGACTGGTTCCTGGAGGCCGGCGAAGAGCTGCCCGTGCACAAGGAGACACCGATGCAGGGTGGCGACTATCCACTCCTGCTCACGTCGGGCCACCCGAGGCACAGCATCCATTCGATGAACATGACGAGCAAGCTGATCCTGCAGACGCACCGTGGCCACCCTTCGATGTTCATCAGTCCAGAGGACGCCAAGGCGCGCAAGATCAAGAACAACGAAACAGTGCGGATGTACAACGACGTGTCGTCGATCATCATCGACACGAAGGTCTCGGCGCTGGTGAGGCCGGGCCAGGTGATCGTCTATAACGGCTGGGAGCCGTACCAGTTCAAGGACTGGAAGGGCAGCGAGAACGTGGAGCCGGGCATGGTCAAATGGCTTCACCTGGCTGGAGGCTACGGCCATCTCCGGTATCGCAGTCTCCACTGGCAGCCCGTGCCGATCGACAGGGCGATCCATGTGGACGTAGAGAAAGTGAAGCCGAAACGCATTGCCAAGGCGAAGGCAGGCGCCAAGCGATCTGGGAGTAGGAAGCGGAAGACGCTTGCGCGTGCATAAGGAAGAGATGGAGAAGAAAGAACGCGGCGAGCGATCGCAGGTGGTCGGTTCGCGGACTGTACGGAACGGGGACGAGCCGCTGGGTTGTTGGATGGGTGACCTGGCCACCATTCACTGGCGCTAGCTGCCCGGATCGAAGCGGACGTCCGCTCGCCGGGAGCCTCAGCGCTAGAGGAGGCGTGATGGCATCTAGGCAAGAGCGGCCGCAGGCGAACGATCCAGGAGACGTGGCGCTCCCACTGCTCGGCCAGCCTGTCACCCGGAGAGGCTTCCTGAAGGGCGCTTCCGCGGGAGCGGCCGCCCTCTACCTCACGCAGCTCGGTTGCAGCGGCGGCGATGATGGCATTCGCCGTGTGGTCGAGCAAGACCAGACCTTCGGCGATTGGACCGACGTCTACCGAGAGAAGTGGACCTGGGACAAGGTGACGTGGGGAACGCACCTGATCGATTGCTACCCGGGGAGTTGCCTCTTTCGAGTCTATACCAAAGACGGCATCGTCTGGCGTGAGGAACAGGCCGGCAAGTACCCGGAGGTGGAGCCGGGCGTGCCGGACATGAACCCTCGCGGGTGCCAGAAAGGCGCTTGCTTCAGCGATGTGATGTACGGGCCGGAGCGCTTGCGCTACCCGCTGCGCCGCGTCGGCGAGCGAGGCGGCGGCAAGTGGGAGCGCATCACCTGGGACGAGGCGCTCACTGACGTGGCGGACGGCATCCTGGACGCCATTGATGAGGTGGGGCCGGAGTCGATCATCTACGAGACGGGCCCTGGCAACGGCGGCATCGTGAACGGGCCGCTGCCTGGCTGGCGCCTGAGCCGCCTGATCGGCGCGACTGTGCTCGACACGAACGGCCTCGTCGGCGATTTCAACGTTGGCCTATATGAGACGTTCGGCAAGTTCCACTTCGTCTCGTCGGTAGATGACTGGTTCCACTCCGATCTGATCCTGACGTGGCACATGAACCCGGTCTATACGCGTATTCCCAGCGCGCACTTCATCTACGAGGCGCGCTACCACGGGGCTCGTGTCGTCAACATCGCGCCGGACTACAACGCCTCCAGCGTCCACGCCGATCTCTGGGTACCCGTGGAGCCGGGGACGGATGCGGCGCTCGCTCTGGCGCTGTGCAAAATCATCATCGATGAAGGGTGGATGAACCGGGACTTCGTCATAGAGCAGACGGATCTGCCGCTTCTGGTGCGCCTGGACACGAAGCACTTCTTGCGAGCGCCAGATCTGCCGGACGCCGATGCCGGCGCTCGCGATGACCAGTTCTACGTCTGGGACGAAGCTACCGGCGCGCTGGCGCCCGCGCCCCGCGACACGCTGCGGCTGAAGACCACGCCAGCACTCGAAGGGCGCTTCGAGGTAGACCTGGCCGATGGCACACGGATCGAGGTCGTACCCGCGTTCGTGCTGCTGCGGGAGCGCCTGCAGGAGTACACGCCGGAGTACGCCGCATCGGTCACAGGCACAAAGCCGTCCGTGATCCGGCGGCTTGCTCGGATGGTAGGCGAGGCGAAGCGCGTGCACATCCTGCAAGGCTTCAACATCAACAAGTACTACCACGGCGACCTGATGGAACGGGCACAGGCGCTGCTGCTGGCGCTGACGGGCAACTTCGGCCGGAAGGGCACAGGGATGCGGGGCTTCAACACGGGTCAGGTCCAGATTGGCACCGTAGTGAAGGACCGCGCGGGTATGGAGGGCTTCATTCGGCTGGCGGACCGTGCGCTCGACGTCGAAAAGGAGTTGCTCAAAGAGGACCCGACGCTCACGGAGGAGATGCGCGCGATCGGCGTCGAACAGGCGGAGGCGGAACGACGCGTGCTTCTGCCGTACGATTCGGGGCCACTCACGGTGCCCGCCGCCTTCTACTGGTACTGGCATGCGGGCTACAAGGACGTCTGGAACCGTTCCGACTGGTCGGATCCCAGCATGAAGCGGCCGCTGGGCGAATACTTGGACGAGGCGGTCGCAAAAGGCTGGTGGGACGGCGTGGCGCTACCGCCACCCGACAAGCCGCCGCGCGTGCTGCTGGAAGTGGCCGCGTCCACGCTGCGCCGCACACGGGGCGGCTACAAGGTGCTGCGAGAGAAGCTGTGGCCGCAGTTGAAGCTCATCGTCGTGGTCGATCTGCGGATGAGTTCAACAGCGCTTCAGGCCGACATTGTGCTGCCTGCGGCGGGTTTCTACGAGAAGACGGACTTCCGCTTCCCGACGACACACGTCAACTTCCTCACGTTCACCGAACAGGCTGTGAAGCCGGTGGGCGAGGCGAAGCCGGAGTGGGAGCTGTTCTCACTGTTGGCGCGCAAGCTCCAAGAGCGGGCGATCGCTCGCGGGATGGAGTCCGTGGTGGACGGCGAGGGTCGTGAGTTCCCGCTGAACGAGCTGTGGGACCGCTTTTCGATGCGGGGCGCGCTGCGGGAGCGGGACGTCGACGCGCTGGCTGAGGATATCGTTCGCGACACAGTGCGCGTGGGCGCGTTGCCGGAGCGCACTACACTGAAGACGTTTCGTAAAGAGGGGATCGTTCGCTTCACGGGCATCGGCCAGACGGCGGAGGGGCTCAACCTGGCGACGGACATCAAGCCCGACGAGACGGTTTCGCCTCTGCGCTGGCATGTCGAGAAGAAGCTGCCGTACCCTACGCTTACCAGGCGCATCCAGTTCTACATCGACCACGACTGGTTTCTGGAGGCGGACGAAGCATTGCCGCGCCACAAGCCGAACCCACAGATGGGGGGCTCGCATCCGCTGAAGATGGTGAGCGGCCATCTGCGCTGGAGCATTCACTCCACCTGGGTGGCGAACAGGCTGATGCTCCAGACGCACCGGGGTGAGCCGTTCTTGATGATGAGCCCTGACGACGCCTCGTCCCGAGGCATCGCGGATGGCGAGCACGTTCGCGCGTACAACGATGTTGACGAGTTCTTCGTGAAGGTCAAGCTTGGGCCCGCCGTCCGGCCGGGCGAGGTGATCATCTATCACGCCTGGGAGCCGTATCAGTACAAGAACTGGAAGCCGTACGACAGCGCTATCCCCGGCATGATCAAATGGCTCCACTTGGCGGGCGGCTACGGCCATCTGAAGTACTGGCGCAACAACTGGCAGCCGCAGCAGGCCGACCGCGCGATCGCCATTGAGGTGGAAAAGATGGCGCCGGAAGGAGACGTGTAGTGGTGTTCCTGGATACGGAACGCGCGTCAACGCACGGCCTGCCGTTACGCTTCGACGAACTGGAACGGACGACGGCGGGAGCGCTCCAAGCTCGTGATCGCCCACTGAACGCGCTGGGCCACTTCGCGATCTGGGCGAACCTTGGCGCGGGGCTCTACCTGATGATCGTCGGCGCCTGGCTGGTCCCGGCACTCAGCATCCCGCAGGCGGTCGTTGCGGTCCTCATCGGCGCCGCTCTCGGCTCCGCGTTGGTGGCGATCGCGGTCTGGCTGGGCGCGAGCGAGAACCGGCCGGGCGTCGTGCTGGCGCGAGGCGCGCTCGGCGAATCGGGCGCGAACCTGTATGGCGTGCTGGCCTCATTCCGGCATCTGGCGTGGGGAGCGCTTCAACTCGCGATTGCCGCGGAGATCGCGGCGGTCACGACTGCCCGCCTTGGGTTGGGAGGCGGCCGGCCGCTGTGGGCGGCCATATTCGGCGCTCTCGTGTTAGGAATGGTGCTCATCGGTCCCGCGACCCTGATCCGGCGCTGGCTGGTGCCAAGTGTTGTGATCACAGCGATCATCGCCGTCGTGTTCACGTATTCAGCGTGGTCTGACTTCGGCGTGCAGACGATGATCCAGCGCGAGCCGGTCGGTGGTTGGCCAGGCATGACCGGCGCCGTCGACCTCGTCGCGGTGCTCGCGCTGATGTGGCTGCCCGTGGCGATCGACGTCGGCAGGCTGGGCGCGCCGCGCCGCGCGGGGATCAGCGCATTCCTCGGCCTCGGGACGATGACGGTTTGGTTCGTTCTCATTGGCGTCCTGTTTGTGCCGGCCGTGGATGGCCGCGATCTGGCCGGCTTCCTGCTGGCGACGCCAGCAGGCAACCTGGCGCTGCTCTTGATCCTGGTGCTGGAGCTGGACGGCGCTGCTCTCAGCCTCTACTCGCTGGCGTCGACGGCGCGCGGGTGGATTCCGAAGGCGGACGCGGCCGTGCCAGCGACGATCGGCGGGGCCGCCGTCTTCGCGTTGGGGGCCGCCGTGCTAGACCCGTTCGACTTCGGGGACGCCTTCCTGCTGTTAGGCGCCGCGTTTGCGCCCTTGCTCGGCGCGCTCCTCGGCGCGCGGTTGGCGCGGAGAATGGTGGCCCGGGCGCGGCCGCCGCTACTGGGCGGCGCGCTGGCCTGGGCGCTGGGCTTCCTGCTCTACAACTGGGCGGCGCCGCTGGACGTCCCTGTCTGGACAAACGCGATGTCGACCGTATTCAACGGCCTGCTACGCCTGCCGTTCCCGGCTGGCATTCCGGGCTTGAGCGCTACCGTCTTGAGCTTCGGCGTCGCCTTCCTGCTTACGGGCGCTGCTGTAGTGCTGCCGCGGTGGAGCGTTGGAGCAGGCGCCAAATCAGGCAAGAACACTTCTGTGACTGTGGGGGAGGTGGGTACGAGATGACGCGCGTGAACCTGGTGGCCGTACAGGTGCGAGCCGCCTTGGAAGACTACGAGAACGGCGAGACATTTCGACGCCGCATGGAAGGGCTGATGGAGAAAGCCGCGGAGACCGTCGACTTCAGCATGCCGTCGATCGTTTGCTTCCCTGAGACGATCGGCCTGTGGCTGAGCTTCGTTCCGGACATCTACGATAGGATCGAAGATGCCACGACGATCCAGCAGGCCATCATCCGAGGCATACCTCCGAACCTGGGCCGTTTCATACGAGCGTGCTGGAAACACAAGACCGTTGGAGTCACGACGATCTTCCTGGAGTTGGCCTTGGAGGCCGAAGCGATCTACCGCGAGACGTTCTCGGATCTCGCAAAGAGGTATGGCTGCTACTTGCAGGCTGGTACGATCTACATCCCCGAAATCGAAGACGAGCCGGTGAAGGGCCGCCATACGGTCGGCAGAAAGGTCTACAACGTCGCGTATCTGTTCAACCCAAAGGGCGTCATCCTCCAACGTGTCCCGAAGCGCAACCTCTCGCCGCCGCTGGAGCACAAGTTTCACTTCGCTGCCGGCGACCGTCTGGACCTCCATCCGGTGAGCACACCGGTGGGCCGCCTGGGTACGCTCATCTGCTACGATGGCTTCCACGAATCGCTCGTGGAACACTACGACAGCCTTGACGTTGACATCGTCCTCAACCCCTCGCACAGCGACCGCAACTGGGAGCAGCCTGCCGGATTCAACAAGGCGATCACTGTGGGAGAGGCATGGGAGCGCCACGGCGTAGGCGCGATGATCCAAGGGAGGCCGAACATTAAATATGCCATTGTGTCGATGATGGCGGGCCGCGTGCTCGACCTGGAAGGTCAGGGCTGCTCGCACATCGTGCGGAACGCGGGAGAGGCGGGCGCGCCCAGCGAGCGTTGGGTTATGGCTCGGGCCTCGTCCCACACGGCTGAAGAGATCGTTTCCGCCCAGATCGAGATACCAGATAACTGCTAGGAGATCATGACCGAGCCGATCGAGACCGTGGTCGCCGGGTTTCCGGCTCTCTACGCTCAGGGGGAGAATGGGCGCCGGCGGTTGCCGATCGTCTTCCAACACGGCCTCTGGGGCACGGACCTGCAACTGGCTCCGTTTCTTCGCTTCTTCTCAGCGGCAGGCTTTGACTGCTACGCGGCCTGCAGGCGAGGGAGGCGGGGAGTTCCACCTGAACGTGCCGGTGGTGTCCGCTTCGACGACTTTCTTGAAGACGCTCTCAGCGTGCTCGATGCGATCCATCCAGCACCGATCGTGATCGGTTGGAGCCTGGGCGGTCTTGTCGCCCAGAAGATTGCGGAAGCTGGGCGCTGCTGCGCCGCCGTGCTCCTCGCGCCCGTGGCTCCCGGCGGCATCCATGTCGCCCCCAGGTTGGGTTCTCTCCCAACATACCTGCGTCATTCGCTCGATATCCTGTTCGGCCTCCCGTTCGAGCTATCGAAGCGAAACGCGACGAACCTGCTGATGAACCGCGTAGAGGAGAGCGAGCGTCAACGACTTTTTGAATCGCTCGTGCCGGACTCCGGTCGCGTGGCGAGAGACTTCACGCTCGCAGGTGTCGCCGTCGACGAATCGAAGGTACGTTGTCCTGTGTTATGCATCGTTGGAACCGAGGATAACGCCGCGCCGGCGCGCTCCGTGCGCCGGGTTGCGAGCAAGTACGGCGCGGAGCTGCGCGAGTATCCCGGCCGCGGCCACTGGCTCCACGAGGAGCCCGGCTTCGAGATGATTGCGGCGGAAATCGTGAGCTGGCTGGAGCAGCACGTTCTGCAGCCGAGCGCGGCTAACGCCTCGCCGGCCTAGGCAGCGAGGCGTTAGCAAGAACCGTCTGCGGACGCAGGACTTGAGGCGGGACGTCCTAGTCCCAGACGATGTTAGCGGGGTCGCGGTTCAGGTGGCCCAGCGCTTCGTTCCAGTGGTACATGATCAGCGCGTCCATCAGCTCAGAGTCGTCACCGCGGCGTTTCTTCTCCAGTTCCACCTTGATCGTATCGAGCGCGCCGTGGACCTGAGGGCCGAAGAGCGACTCCAGGTACTCCGGCGGGATGCGTTGCTCTGACTCGTTCAGCGAGCCGTCTTCGTTGATCGGCGCGGGGCTCAGCGGCGGTATGTAGTAGACGTTCGGCTTGGTCTCAAACTCGGGGTGCAGCGGGAGCGCCACCTCCCACTTGTTGACGAACTTGGAAACCGCACCAGTCTCATCATCCAGAAACCCGATCCACGCGGCCCGGCCCGGGCATTGGCGCACACAGGCCGGCGCCACGCCTTGCTCGATGCGCGGGAAGCAGCCAATGCATTGCTGGCTGACGTTGCGCTCTGGGTTAAAGTAGATCTTTTTGTAGGGGCAGGCGGCGGAGCATAGCTGGGCGCCCTTGCAGAGGTCCTCATCCCGCAGCACCAGGCCTTCATCCGTCTTAAAGAGCGCGTCGTTTGGACAGGCCTCCAGGCAGCCCGGTTGCGTGCAGTGGTTGCAGAGGCGGGGAAGGTAGAAGAAGTAGGAGTTGGGGAACTCGCCCGCGCCTTCATCCTCGTCCCAGTTCATGCCCCAGTTCTTGTGGCCCGCGATCTTCTCCAGGTGGACCGCGCGTCCTTTGCCGCCGCGGAGTACCTCGTCGTAGTTGTAGTCCCAGCCGCCTCCGAAGTCCTCGGGTGTGGGCAGTTTGCCGGGCGTTTGCTTCCCATCCTTATAGCCGCCGCCCATCTCCTCCCAAGCCTTGGGCGTCCCGAGGCCGGGCTTGGTGTTGACTGTCATCCACCACATCGGTTCCTCGCCCTTTTCCTGGGTCCAGAGGACCTTACAGGCGACCGAGCAGGTCTGGCAGCCGATGCATTTGTTGAGGTCGAAGACCCACGCAAGCTGTCGTTTGGACTGTGTGATAGTACCCATCTAACTAACCTCGATCCCATCTGCTTTGGATAGGCGGAGCGATGCTGCTGTGCAGCTCACGTCGCTTTCTCCACATCGACGTTGACGGCTCGGTCTGCGGGAATCGGCTGCCAGGCGAGCGGCCGGTATTGAAGGTGGCCGTAGCCGCCAGCCATCCCCAACCACTTGACGATGCCGGGCTCGATATCGGCCTGGCTGTTCCAGCCGCGGTGCATGTATGGCTCGAAGCCGTTGTAGATGATCACCTGTCCCGGCCGGACGGACGGCGAGATCTTGACGGAGATGAGCATGGAGCCGGCGTCATTGAAGACGCGCACCTCCACGCCGTTCTCCAGCCCCTTGGCGGCGGCATCCTTGTTGTTCATGAACATGAACGGCTCGCCGCGGTGTGTGTTCAGGATGATGTTGTTCGTCATGTTCATGGAGTGGATGCTCCAGCGGTTGTGTCCGCTCGTGAGTATGAACTCGCCGTTGCCGCCCTGCGGTGGTGTCTCCTTGTGGACCGGCAACTCCTCGCCGGCCTCTAGGAACCACTCATGGTCGATGTAATACTGGGCGCGCCGCGTGAGAGTGGGGTAGGGGATCTTGTCCTCCGTGTGCCAGCGGAATGGGTTGTGCACCTCGTCGGGCTTGATCGTGGACGCCTGGGCCAGGCCGTGTCCCATCACACCCCACGCCGTCCAGCGCACGGCCCCCTTCTGGCGGAGCGTCTCCAGGGTCGTACCTTTCGGAAGCACACCGAAGACGGCGTTGTCTTGGATATTGTCGTCAAAGGCCGCCTCGTCGTCCTCGAGTTCACCGTCCAGCGTGGCTCTGTCCCACAGTCCTTCGAGGCTCACGGTCTGGCCGTCGCGGCCGGTGATCTCCGTCATCCCGCGTGCCTTCGCCCGCTCCTCCAACTTCTTGAGCATCGCCAGGCCGATCTGGCGGTCCGACTTGGAATTGCCCAGCGGCGGGGTAGCGGGTTCAATCAGCACGGTGTTCATGTGGTGGATCGATGGCATGCTGGTGCCGAACTTCTCGTAGTGCTGCGCCGCCGGCAGGATATAGTCCGAATAAATTCCCGTGGTCGTGATCCGGTAATCGATGGAGACGATCATCTTGAGCTTCGGCCATAGGTGCTTGAGCAGCATCTCCTGGCCGCCCCGCTGCCTGCGCAGGATGTTGCCGCCCGCCTCGATGAGGACGCGAGGTTCTGTGTCCTCCCAGATGTTGCCTGCGCCCGAGTCCCACCAGCCCTTCTCCAGCGCCTCCTCCATGTATTCGCTGAACTCGCGCTTCATCGTGGGATCCTGCCAGTCCTTGTTGTCCCAGCGCTCCTTGTAGCCGAACTGCTTGTACCAGAGGAACGCCGGGGGACCCATTCTGCCGAGTCCGCCGAGCCGCCCACCGGCAGGCGATGAGGCGGCGCGGTTGACCGCGATCTCGTGGGTCATGGTGGGGTCGTCAGCCGAGAGGAGCCGGAACATCGATAGGAGTTGGCGGCGGCTCTCCCACGCTGCCCGCGGGCCGGGCCGCTCCTTTGCCGCGGCGCCGCCTCCGGCAGACCCGGAGATGCCCCAAGAGCGGGTGCCGGTGCCTTTCTTGCCCCAGTTGCCGCTAAGGCCGAGGAGGAGCGCCATGGAACGCTCCATCAGGTCGCCGTGATAGTACTTGCCGGAGTTCCAGCCGATGAAGATCTTCGTCTTGCGCGTCGCGATCTTGTGCGCCAGCTTACGGATTGTGGCGGGGTGTATTTCGCAGATCTTGGCCGCCTTTTCGGGCGTATAGTCTTCCAGGCGTCGCTTCAGGAACTCAAACGCCGGTTCGACTTCTACCTCCGACCCGTCCGATAGGAGCGCCATTTGAGAGCCCTCCAGCGTTGGGTCGACGTCGCCCATGGCGAGTGTGCCACGCGGCGCGGGCACGATCTGGTCCGACTTGCTGTCGAGCCAGAAGAACTGATCGTCGCGCCAGCCTTCCGCGAGATCGTCGCCACGCAGGAAGCGGCCCGTGTCCTTTCGCACCAGGAGCGAAAGGTCGGTCTGCTCTTTCACGAACTGCTTGTTGTAGATTCCGACGTCGATCATGACCTTGCACATCGACAGCGCGAGCGCGGCGTCGGTGCCGATGCGGACGGGGAGGTGATAGTCGGCGTGGATTGCGGAAGCGCTGTAGTCGGGCGCGATGGTGACGATTTCGCCGCCGTTGTACCGGGATTCGGCGAGGTAGTGGTACCACTGGATGTTGGTATAGACGGGGTTGGCATGCCAGATCAGCGTCAGCTCGGCCAAGAACCAGTCGTCCATAGATGAGATCGGGTTGAACTTGCCCCATGTGATGTGGTAGCCGGGGCTGAAGTCCTGGAACTCGGCGTTCCCGTCTGTCGTGAAGGCGCCAATGGCGCCGGCGGCGGCTCGGGCCGGGGCAGCGCCCAGCTCCGGCGTGAAAGGGACGATGATCGACTCCGCTCCCTGGTCTTCGACGGCGTCCAGCATCGCGTCACAGATGTCTGCCAGCGCTTCGTCCCACGAGACCTCTTCCCACTTGCCTTCGCCGCGTTCGCCCGCCCGCTTGAGTGGCGTGGTGACCCGGTCCTGGCTGTAGTGGAGGGTGCACCAGGACGCGCCCTTCTGACAGCCCATGGGGTTCATGTCGGGTGTGCTCTTGTCGATCAGCGGCAGAACGCCGGCTTGCTCTTCGCGAACGATCTTGCCGTCCCTCGTATAGACGCGGAACGGGCAGCCGCCAGGATAGCAGTCTACGGCGTGGCTACCCCAGGTGACCTTGTCCCATTTCCACCGATCGCGATAGGCATCCGCCCATGCTCCTGAGGTTCCACTGGCTTCCGTTTGCTGCACCATCTAGATACCCTCCAGTCGCTTAATCTAGCAGACGCTAAAATAGTCACATAGGGCCGAATGGCCTGTTGGCCGAGTCCACATGGCGCTGGGAATGGTTAGTGAACGAGAGGTCGATAGACGCAGGAAGGGTCCTCCGCGAGCGGGTCCTTGCTGATGGCGTACGCTCGCGCCCGGCTGCCCCCGCAGACGTCTCGGAATTCGCAACGGCCGCACTTGCCCTTCAGCGCGCCCCGGTCGCGTAGGCGGCGGAAGAGAGGGGCGTTACGGTAGATGTCCACGAGCGATTGGTCTCGCACGTTGCCGGCGGATACGGGTAGGAAGCCGGACGGACAGACGTCGCCCGTATGCGAGATGAAGCAGAAGCCGTTTCCGTCGTTGACGCCCTTGGCCGGACGCCCCAGGCCGTCCGCGTAGCGATAGCCCGCGCCCGCGAGTGGGGGTGCCGGCACCTTCCTCGCCGAAGGTTCTTGCTCGGCGCGCTGGCGCTGGATCACGACGCGGCGGTAGGCAGGGGCCGCCGTGCTCTTGATGTCGAACGATGCGCTCTTGCCTACATCGTACAGCCAGTTGAACACCTGCTCGTGTTCTTCCGGCGAGATCATGTCCGCGGCGTTGGCCCGCCCGGTCGGGACGAGGAAGAAGAGGCTCCATTGGACGACGTTTGAGTGTCCGACCAGTTCCGCCATCTGGTCCAGCAGTTGGACGTTGTAGCGGCTCACTGTTGTATTGATCTGGAGGGAGAGGCCGGCCTTCGCGACGTTCCCAATGATTCCCATCGCGATGTCGAACGAGCCGGAGAATCCGCGAAAGGCGTCGTGGACCTCAGCCGTTGGCCCGTCGAGGCTGACGGCCACGCGCCGCACGCCTACCTCCTTGACGCGTGCGAGCGCCTTACGTGTGACGAGGCGCGTTGTTGTGGGCGTGAGCGATGTGCGCAGCCCCCGCTGGACTGCATAGCCGAGGATGTCGTACAGGTCGGGGCGCATCATCGGATCGCCGCCCGTGATGACAAGGATCGGGTCGCCGAACTCGCGGATCTGGTCGACGAGGCGGAACGCTTCTTCGGTACTCAGCTCGTTGGCGTCTCGTTGCGGCTGAGCTTCAGCCCGGCAATGCTTGCAGGCGAAGGCGCACGCGCGAGTGAGTTCCCACGCGATCGTGAAGGGGGCGAGGTCAAAGTTCGCGTCTATCAGGCGGCCGTCGTGCGCCCGCCGTTCCGTCACGGCTCGCCTCGCAGCTTCAGGCATCGATGCGCTAGTCACGGGTTCGCCGTTCCATTCTGTTGAACGGGGACTAGCCACTGCGCCGCCTCTGGCGTCTTAGCTGCGTCCGGCGCCAGACCGATCTCCTCATCCGTGAGATAGCAGGCGGGGTCGGGGGCCATGAAGTCGCCGAAGTAGCGCTCCGCCCGGATTCTCAGGTTGCCGTTGCAGATATCGAGATAGCGGCACGAGTGGCAGCGCCCCTTCAGCGCGGCCTTCCGGTCCTTGAGCAATGCCATCCTGGGGTCGCTCGTGTCGGTCCAGATGTGGCTGAACGGGCGCTCTAAGACGTTGCCGAGCGAGTAGTTCCACGAGAACTGGTCCGGGTGGACGTTGCCCTGCGGATCAATAGAGGCGATGGCGATGCCTGATTGATTGCCGCCGTTCCAGGAGAGCAACTGGTGGACCTCCTCTGCGCGGTCCGGGTCTTCTTCGCGCAGCGTCATGTAGAGGTAGACGCCGTCAGCGTGGTTGTCGACGGTCAGGATCTCCTTCTCCAAGCCGCGTGCGTGGAAGTCGCGTGCGCGCTTGAAGATGTGGTCGAGCGCCGCGCGAGTCTCT
The DNA here is from genome assembly GCA_022561355.1 of Chloroflexota bacterium. Lineage (GTDB taxonomy): Bacteria > Chloroflexota > Dehalococcoidia > DSTF01 > RBG-16-68-14 > SZUA-185. Next base: position 30,520 of record JADFRJ010000001.1, read on the forward strand.
TGCGGCTCCAGGTCGTAGGCCCGCATCTTGTCACCGCGGCCCGCGTACGCGAGGTGGTAGACGCAGCACCTGGGGATGTCCTCCTCCTCGAGCAGGTCGAAGATGGCGGAAAGCTGATCGACGTTCTTGCGATGGATGGTGTAGCGGAGGCCTACGCGCGTGCCGGCGTCGCGGCAGTTTCGAAGTCCGGCCAGCGCCTCATCGTAAGCGCCCTTCCGGCCCCGTACGTTGTCGTGCGCCTCGCCGATCCCATCGAGGCTGATTCCTACGTATGAGAACGCCGCGTCCTTGATGCGGCGGGCGACATCTTGCGTGATGAAGGTGCCGTTGGTGGAGAGAACGCACCTAAGGCCGGCTTCGCGCGCGTACTCCGCCAGTTCAAAGAGATCGGGCCGCATAAGCGGTTCGCCGCCGGAGAAGATGACCGTTGGCGCGCCGAACGATGCCAGGTCGTCCAGAAGACGTCGGCCTTCGTCCGTTGTCAACTCACCGGGGTAGTCGCGGTCGTGCGAATCGGAGTAGCAGTGCATGCAAGAGAGGTTGCACCGGCGCGTGATGTTCCAGACGATGACGGGCTTCTTGTCGCCGGAATAGTGAAGTAGATGAGCCGGCCCGCGGCCGGACTGCCGCCCGTAACGGAGCGCGTCTTCCGGCCGTACGGTCCCGTTTATCAGCCTGCTAACACCGAGCATCTCTCACCTGTGTCCTGTTCTACCTGACGGCCACACGCACCACACCACCCTCCACTTCCACGTCGTAGGCGGCCACAGAGTCGTCCGCCGGCGGCCCTGCCACCTCGCCTGACGTAACGTCAAACATCGCGCCATGCCAAGGACAGGTGATGATCTTGCGATCTAACGCCCCTTCCGCCAGCGGGCCGCCGGCATGCGAGCATCTGGCGGCGACCGCGTAGATCGCGCCATCAACGTTAGCAAGACATATTTGAGTGCCGTCCACTTCCACTCGCCGCAACTGTCCCGGCTGTAGCTCGGCCACGTTTACGGCAGTTCTAAACTCGACCATGATCGCCCTCCTGTCATTGCTTAGCCACGTGAGCGGCAGCCGCCTCGCGGCGGCTCACGCGGCGAACGTTATGGGGAGGCTCTTCAGACCACGCAGGATGAACGACGGGGCCCACTCCAACGCTCCATTGGCCAGCCGTGGGTCCGGGATGCGTCTGGCCAGCGTGCTAAACGCGATGTGAGCTTCGAGCCGGGCTAGGGGCTGGCCAAGGCAGGAGTGGATGCCTGACCCGAACGCCACGTGGTGGTTGTTTTGGCGGCTGATGTCCAGCTCTTCCGGATCACGGAAGTGAGCCGGGTCGCGATTGGCCGCTGCCACCATCGGGAAGACCACTTGGCCCTTCTTGATCGCCTTGTCCCCAATCGCCAAGTCTTCAGTCGCCACTCGAGCCGTGCACTGGACAGGCCCCGCGTAGCGGAGGAGCTCCTCAACCGCTGACACGACGAGCGACGGGTCGTCCCAGAGCTTCTCGAGCTGCTCTGGATTCCGCATCAGCGCCAGCATTCCGTTGCCGATGAGATTTCTCGTCGTCTCGTTCCCGGCGATCAGCGCGACGACGCACGTGGCCAGAAGCTGGCCTTCGCTGAGGTCATCACCCTGGTCAGCCGCGGCGACGAGGACGCTGACGAGGTCTTCCTTCGGCTCACGGCGCCGGGCCGCGATGACCTCGCGGAAGTAGTCGGAAATCTCGCCTCCGCTCTGCGCCGCGCGCTCGGCCAGCTCGGGCCGGCCGTATCCGCCGCCCAGCGTCGCGACGATGTCGTCCGACCATCGCTTGAACTTGGCGCGGTCTTCCGCCGGGACGCCCATCAGCTCGGCGATGACGATCGTAGGCAAGGGGTACGCGTAATCGAGAAGGATGTCCATGCGGCCCGGTTCGTCGCAGGCGTCTAACAGCTCATTGGCGATGTCATTGATGTGTGGCCGAAGTTTCTCTACAGCATTGGGCAGGAACGCTCTGCTAATCAGGAGCCGCAGACGGGTGTGCTCGGGCGGGTCCGAACTGAGCATCGTGTTGGCGCGAGCGGCTGGCTGGCCGTGCTCCTCTGCCGTAGCCATCGCTTCCCGCGCGAGGCGGTTCCGCGCCCTCGCCCTGTCAGCCGAGAAGCGCTTGTCGCGCAAGACCGCCACGACGTCGTCGTAGCGCGTGAGCACCCACGCGTCGAGGGCCTTGCTCCAATGGACGGGGTCCTCTTCTCTCAGCCGTCTGTAGAGCGGGAACGGATCAGACCGAGCCTCTAGTAATGCAGGATCGTACTGTAGAGTAACCATGCTCAGCCTCCATCCTTACTTCTGTTATGCGGTCCCGTGATCAACCCGATCACGCCGGGCACTCGATTCCTTGCGACAGCAAGCCCGGCCTCGGCGAGGCACTCTCCTAACCTGCCGTCTTCGCCGTGGCCTGTTCACCCAGGTGGCGCACCTGGGGCATCACTTTGTCCCGCATGAGTTCCATGCTGCGGAGTACCTTGCTGTGCTCCAGCCCACCGATGCGCGTCCACGCCAGGTAGTGTGTGATACCGCATAGCTCGTGGATTTCGGCGATGCGGTCGGCTACGTGGTCCGGTGTGCCGCAGACGACGGCGCCGCTCTCCGCAATCGCGTCCCACTCGAGCGTCTCCAGCCAGTCGCGGGCAGCGGTGTACATCTCGTACGTCTTGACTGGTGGCTGGCCCTTGGGTGGCGCGATGTATTTGGCGAACGTGCGGTAGTACCAGATGACGGAGTCGCGGAAGTCCGCGAGCGCCTGCTCCTGCGTGTCCGCGACGTAGGTCATGATCAGCCCGGCGACCTCGTGATCGGCGGGATCGCGTCCGTGGTCGCGCAGCGATTGGCGATACTCTTCGATCTGCGCGGCGCCCCTGTTGACGTCAAAGCCGAACACGGGTGCGCACATCAGGTTGAACCCATACTGGCCGCAGAGCTTGAACGTTTCCGCTGAGAGCGAAGCCATCCAGATCGGCGGATGAGGTTGCTGCAGCGGTTTGGGCCGGACGGAGAGGTCCTGGAACTGGTAGAACTCTCCGTCGTAGCTGAAGCGATCTTGCGTCCAGGCCTTCTGGATGACCTCTACGGACTCGCGGAACATCTCACGGCTGCGCGTCTGGTCGACACCGTAGCCCGCAAACTCGTGGGGCTGGTACCCACGGCCGACGCCGAGATCTACCCGGCCTCCGGAGAGGATATCGAGGATGGCGTAATCCTCCGCGATGCGAATTGGATGGTTGAGCGGCAACACGACGACGCCGGTACCGAGGCGGATCTTCTGGGTGCGCGACGCGAGCGCCGCCAGCGTGAGAGCCGGGGAGGCGCAGTAGCCGTACTCGCTGAAGTGGTGCTCAGCCGGCCACAACGAATCGAAGCCGAACTCCTCAGCGCGCGACATGATGTCGAACTGCTCTTCGACGATCTCCTTGTCGGAGCGGTCCATGGGGTTTTCAAAGAGGTGCAGTTGTCCGAACTTCATGGCAGCCTTCCTTCACACGAGACGCGCTCACGGCGTGCCGCAGGCGAGGCACGTAGTCAAGGCTAAGTTAGCATCGGCGCCGTAGGGGCTGGAAGGGCCGAACGGCCCTGAATTCAGGGTCTAGCTTGCGGGCTCAGTCAGGTACCGCTGCCTAGACCTTGCCGACGAGACTCTTGAGCAACGCCCGCGTACGCGTCATCGACGCATCAGGATCGCCATCCGTCGGGAAAAGGGCAGCGATGAAGTCAGTGGTTCCAGCGGCGGCGATCGCCCGTATCTGGCTCTCGACTTCCGTCTCGGTGCCAATCACGGCGACGTCCTCGGGTCCCTGCGCGCCTTCGATGTCCAACATCCGGCGATAGTTGGGGAGAAAGCCATACATCTGGAATTCCTGCGCGGCCTGCTTGCGCGCCGCCGTAGCGTCGTCCGTCACCGCGACGGGTAACGCGACGCCGATGCGTGGTGCAGGGCGTCCGGCCGCCTCGGCGGCCGCGCTGATGCGCGGGACGATGTGCGTCTCGATCGTTTTGGGCCCCGTCATCCACGTCACGGTGCCGTCCGCCAGTTCGCCGGCGATGCGGCGCGAGGCCGGCGATGAGGATGGGGAACGGCTGCGCGCCGGGGACCTGAAGCGCTCCTTGAACGCGGAATACGTCGCCGCTGAACGCTACGGTTCCTTCCTCCACTAACGGCCGCAAGACCGATAGGTACTCTCGCATGTGGCGAGCGGGCTTGTCGTATGAGAGCCCCCACATGCCCTCGATGACGGGCTGGTGGGAGAGGCCGATGCCGAGCGTCAGCCGTCCGCCGGCGGCTGCCTGTACTGTCAGCGCCTGCTGCGCGAGCACGAACGGATGGCGCGGGTATGTCGGCACGACGCCGGTACCCATCTCGATGCGCTTGGTCCGCGGCCCGGCCAGCGCGATCACGGTCAGCGCGTCGGCGCCGAAGATCTGGGCGATCCAGATGCTGTCGAAGCCGTCTTCTTCGGCGGCTACCACCCTCTGGACGTGCTCGTCCACGCTCTGGATCCGCGCCTCGATGGTCGCTACACCGCCGTAGTTCAGTCCGATTCGCATGCTCTTCCTCCAATCGATGCCGGTAAGCTTGGGCGCGCCCGCGATGAGCGAGCCGCCGTCCCATTAGTTTAGGTGAGACCATTCGGCTCTACCTAACTATGTTAGCGAGCGCTAGAATAGGCGCCAGATCGAGAGGTGTCCAATGTCACAGGAGGAATCACGACGATTGAAATCGGGCAGCATGTCGCAACCATGGGCGGAGGCGTATCGGGAGAGATGGAAGTGGGACAAGATCGCCTGGGGCACCCATTGTGTCGATTGCTATCCATCAAACTGTCCGTATCGCGTCTATGTGCGGGATGGTAAGGTCGTTCGCGAGGAGCCAGGCGGCACGTACGAGGTAGTAGAAGAGGGTGTTCCGGACATGAACCCGTCCGGTTGCCAGAAGGGGGCGGCCTGGAGCCAGATGCTGTACGGCAAGGAACGTCTGCTCCATCCCGTACGGCGCGCGGGTGAGCGTGGCGAGGGCAAATGGGAGCAGGTCTCCTGGGACGAGGCGCTCACCGAAATCGCCGACGCTATGCTGGACGCGATTCAGGAATCGGGGCCCGAATCGATCGTGCGCATCGGGACGCCGGGGCAGGGCGGCACGCAGAGCATGGTTCTTGGGGGCGGGGTCCTTTCACGTATTGGCGCTACGCATACGGACGTCCAATCCGAGATCAACGACTTCAATCCGGGCGTCTACACGACGTTCGGGCGGTTCGATCCGTGCCCGAGCAACGACGACTGGTTTCATTCAAAGTTGCTGCTGATCTGGGCGAATAATCCCGCCTACAGTTCGATCCCGACGTTCCACTACATCGCCGAGGCGCGCTACAACGGCGGCGAAGTTGTCGTTATCGCGCCCGACTACAGCCCTTCCGCGATCCACGCCGACTATCATCTTGCCGTCCGCATCGGTTCCGATGCCGCGCTGGCCCTCTCCATGTGTCGCGTCATCATCGACGAGGGCCTGATGGACAAGGCGTTCGTCGCGGAGCAGACCGACCTGGGCCTGCTGGTGCGCGTTGACAACGGCCGCTTCCTGCGCGAGTCGGATGTCCAAGAGGGCGGCTCTGATGAGGTCTTCCATCTCTACGATACCCGCGGCGGCCAGATTGTCGAAGCGCCCCGCACGCTCGATTTGGGCGAGATCGAGCCGGCCTTAGCGGGCTCGTACACGGCGACACTCGCGGACGGGACGCAGCTAGAGGTGCAACCGGCGTTCGAGCGTCTGCGGGAACGCCTGCAGGATTACGCGCCGGACGACGCATCGCTCATCTGCGGCATCCATGCGGATACGATTCGGACCCTAGCGCGCAAGGCGGCGACGCGGACCACGCGGATCCTTCTCGGGTGGACGCTGGGCAAGTCCTATCACGGAGATTTGATGGAGCGTTCGCTCTGTCTGCTGCTGGCGCTCACCGGCAACTGGGGGAAGAAGGGCGCGGGCATTCGTAGCTGGGCGGTCGGCATGTTCGATGGGCCGTTCCTGCTGGCTTCCAAACCGCGTCCTGGCCAGGACGCGACGCGAGAGATGTTCAAGGTCCAGCAGGCGATGATGGACAGCGTGCTCGCGAATGATCCGGCGCTCACTCCGGAAATCCTGATGACGGAGATGGGCTACCAAGGCGCCGCTGTGGGAGGCGGGATTCCGTCGGCCGTCTTCTGGTACAACCATTGCGGCTATCGTGAGGCCTGGAACACCGCCGAGTGGAACGATCCTTCTATGAAGCGTTCGTTTGATGAGTACGTGGATGAAGCGATCAAAAAAGGGTGGTGGCAGGGCGCCGCTCAGCGCTCTCGAGACACGCCACCGCGCGTGATGTTCGAGATTGGCGGGAACATGCTCCGGCGTCAGCGTGGCGGGCAGCGTATGCTATTGGAGCACCTCTGGCCGAAGCTGAAGATGATCGTCTCGATCGACTGGCGCATCACGACGACGGGGCTCTACTCCGACATCATCCTGCCGGCGGCACAGCACTACGAGAAGCCGAACTTCCCGTACACGACCCCGGACATCATGACGCTCACGCTGTCGGACCGGGCCGTCGAGCCGGCAGGGGAGTCCCGCTCGGAGTGGCAAATCGACCAGATGCTTGCGAAGAAGCTAGGCGAACGGGCGAAGGCGCGCGACTTCGTAGAGATGCCGGTCGAGGGTGGCGGCTCGGTGCGGCTCGACAGGCTCTATGAGGACATCACGATGGATGGCGCGCTCTCGGATGACGACGCCGTGATCGACGAGATGATCCGCGATTCCGCCGTGCTCGGTAACATCCCTGCTGACACGACGCTCGAATCGCTGCGGGAGACCGGGTTCGTGCGCTTCACGGGCTGGGGACGCTCGCCGATGGCGCTGGCGCAGGCGTCCGATCTTCTGCCGGATGAGACGCACTCGCCATTTCGTTGGCAGACGGAAAAGAAAGAGCCGTTCCCCACACTGACGCGGCGCGCGCAGTTCTACATCGACCACGAGTGGTTCTTGGAGGCCGGTGAGGAGCTGCCCGCGCACAAAGAGGCGCCCGCCCACGGCGGCGGCTATCCGTTGCAGATCACGAGCGGCCACCCACGCTGGAGCGTTAACTCCATGAATAGCACCAGCAATATCATCCTCGGTACGTCACGAGGTGAACCCGTCGTTCACATCAACGACCGGGATGCTGCTGCGCGCGGCATAGAGAATGGGCAGGACATCCGCGTCTATAACGATTGTTCTTCGCTGACGGTCCAGGCTCGCGTGACACCGGCCGTCCAGCCCGGCCAGGTGATCAGCTACAACGGCTGGGAGCCGTACCAGTTCAAGGGCTGGCAGGACATCTCCAATCTTGAGCCTGGCATGGTGAAGTGGCTCCACTTAGCGGGCGGCTACGGACACCTTCGCTATCGAGCCATGCACTGGCAACCCGTGCCTATCGACCGTGGTGTTCGGGTCGATATCGCCCCGGCATAGAGTGCGCTGCTTAGGTGGCGCTGCTCTCCAGTGTCGATTGGCATGCTGGTGGGCCGGCATCAGACCACAATGTTGCCTACGGCCCGTGGTGAACGGGCCATCCGGCCCTCGCCCCGCACGGCTTGCTTTTGCGATAGTGAGCAAAAGCACAAATGGAGCTTACGAGAGGGAGATAGACAAGCATGGGAAGTGCTGGGGGCCCTAAGCTCACGAAGGATTTCGAGCCTGACGACCCTTTGGAGTTGGTTGGCGTTGGGCTGGCGGAGCCGCCCGATGACGCGGCATTGGACGAGATGGCGTGCTCGATCGTCGAAGAGTACATGCGCATGGGCTGGACGGGCGAAAACATCATGCGCCTCTTTCGTAACCCGGCGTTTCACATGACGCACAACATCCTGCGTCTCAAAGGCGAGGTATACGTGCAGGGCCTCGTCGCGTCCGTGGATCGGATGCGCAGCGAACTTCAGCGGTCGGGAGATGGATCATGAAGCCACTAAGCCGTCGTACGTTTCTCAAGCTAGCTGGCGGCGCAACCGCGGCAGGCGTCGCGTTGGGCAGCCCTGCCGTTCTTGCGCTGCGCCGCTTCCAGCCGGTTGCTATCGGCAACCCGCTGGAAGACTACCCGAGCCGCGATTGGGAGACGGTCTATCGCGATCAGTATGGCTACGACGGCAGCTTTACGTGGGTCTGCTCTCCCAACGACACGCACGCGTGCCGGCTGCGCGCGTTCACGCGAAACGGCATCGTGACGCGGATTGAGCAGAATTACGATAGCGGCAACATCACGGACATCGAGGGTAACAAGGCAACCGCCCACTGGAACCCGCGAGGCTGCGAGAAAGGGCTCTCGATGCACCGGCGCGTCTACGGGCCCTACCGCCTGCAGCACCCAATGATCCGTCAGGGATGGAAGCAGTGGGCGGACGATGGCTTCCCTGAGCTGACACCGGAGAACCGCGACAAGTATCTGTTCACCGACCGTGGTCACGATACATTCGCCCGCGTCTCTTGGGATGAGGCGCACGACTATGCCGCCCGTGGCATGATCGCGGTCGCGGAAGCGTACAGCGGCGATGAGGGCGCGCGCCGGCTGGAGGCCGAAGGCTACCAGCCGGAGATGATCGAGGCGATGCACGGCGCCGGAACACGCACGATCAAACTGCGCGGCGGCATGGGTTTGCTCGGCGTCATCGGCAAGTACGGCATGTACCGCTTTTCCAATACGCTGGCCTTCCTCGACAGCCACGTACGCGGCATCGATGTCGACGATGCGCTGGGCGGTCGCAGCTGGTCGAACTACACCTGGCACGGCGACCAGGCACCGGGACAGCCGTTTGTCCACGGCCTGCAGACGTCCGACTGCGACTTCAACGACATGATCTACACGAAGCTGCACATCCATGCGGGCGTCAACATGATCGAGAACAAGATGCCCGATACGCACTTCTTCTACAACACAATGGAACGCGGCGGGAAGATCGTGATCATCTCGCCCGAGTACAGCCCCCAGGCCACCAAAGCGGACTACTGGCTCTCCGTCCGGCCGGGCATCTCTGACACCGCCATCTTTTTAGGTGTGTCGAAGATCATCATGGACAACGGCTGGCATGATGAGGCCTACGTCAAACAGTTCTCCGACTTCCCTCTGCTCGTGCGAACGGACAACCTGAAGCGTCTGCGCGCGAGCGAAGTCTTCCCCAACTACCAGTCGAGCCTGTCTCAGGACGGTCCCAGCTTCGCGCTCCAGGGCCTGAAGCAGGAGCAGCATGAGCAGCTCGGCGACTTCGTCGTGTTCGACAACAACAGCAACAGCCTCAAGGCGCTCACTCGCGACGACCTTGGCGATCGCATGGTGCAGAAGGGCATCGACCCGACGCTGGAGTATCAGGAGACGATCACGCTCGTGGACGGCAGCGAGGTCGAGGTGATGACGCTGTGGGAGATGTACAAGATCAACCTGCGCGACTACGACCTAGACACCGTGCATGAGATCTGCGGCGCCCCGAAGGACCTCATCGAGCAGCTTGCCAAGGACATCGCGACGATCAAGCCCGTCGCGATTCACGTCGGCGAAGGCATCCAGCACTGGTTCCACGCCACGCTGCACAACCGGGCGACCTACCTGCCGTTGATCCTGACCGGGAACATTGGAATGAAGGGCGCGGGGTGCCACCAGTGGGCCGGGAACTACAAGGCTGCGCTCTTCCAGGCTTCTCCGTGGACAGGCCCGGGCTTCAAGGGCTGGATCGCCGAGGACCCGCTCCGGCCGAACCTGGACCCGAACGCGTCGGGCTCGGACATTCTGGTGAAGAACCACGCCAAGGACGAGGAGCCGGCCTACTGGAACCACGGCGACCAGGCGCTGATCGTGGACACACCCTCGCAGGGACGCAAGAACTTCACCGGTGAAACTCACATGCCGACGCCCACGAAGGTGATGTGGTTCAACAACGTGAACATCATCAACAACGCCAAGTGGGCCTACCACATGATCAAGAACGTCAACCCGAAGGTCGACATGATCGTCAACCAGGACATCGAGATGACGGCTACGGGCGAGTACTCGGACATCTTGCTTCCAGCCAACTCCTGGATGGAGTTCCAGCAGTTGGAAGTAACGGCGTCCTGTTCGAATCCCTTCCTCCAGATCTGGGGCAAGGGAGGCATCAAGCCGCTCTACGACTCGGAAGACGACATCACGATTATCGCCAACATGGCGGCCAAGCTCGCCGACCTGCTAGACGACTCACGGATCAGGGACTACTGGAAGTTTGCCCTAGAGGGGCGGCCGGAAGTCTACCTGCAGCGCTTGTTGGACGCTTCCACCACTACCAAGGGATACAAGGTCGACGACATCATGGCCGGCAAGTATGGGGAGCCGGGCGCGGCCCTGATGCTCTTCCGTACGTACCCGCGCGTTCCCTTCTACGAGCAGATGGTAGATAACGTTCCCTTCTATACGGACACGGGGAGACTCAACTCATACTGCGATATCCCGGAAGCAATCGAGTACGGCGAGAACTTCATCGTCCACCGGGAAGGACCGGAGGCGACGCCGTATCTGCCAAACGTCATCGTCAGCACGAACCCATACATCCGGCCGGAGAACTACGGCATCACTCCGGAGATGCTCCAGAGCGAGGTGCTCGACGGCGAGTTGCGGACGATCGCGAACAACAAGATGTCCTGGGAAGAGGTGAAGAACACGAAGAATACGCTCTGGGAGAAGGGCTTCAGCTTCTACTGTCTGACGCCCAAGACCCGCCACCGCGTGCACTCGCAGTGGGGCAACGTCGACTGGCACCAGATATGGGACTCCAACTTCACCGACCCATATCGGCGGGACACACGAATGCCCGGCGTCGGCGAGCATCAGGTCCACATCAACCCAGAAGCGGCCAAGGACCTCGGCATCGAGGACGGCGACTACGTGTACGTCGACGCGAACCCGGCCGACCGGCCCTACGTGGGCTGGTCGGAGGACGATCCGTTCTACAAGGTTGCGCGCCTGATGCTGCGCGCCCGGTACAACCCGTCGTATCCGTACAACGTCATCATGATGAAACACGCGACCAGCATGGCGACGGAACGAACGGTGCGCGCGCATGAGACGCGGCCGGACGGCCGGGCCCTGTCCGAGGACACCGGCTATCAGGCGAACCTGCGCTATGGCTCCCAGCAGAGCCTCACGCGCGACTGGGCGATGCCCATGCACCAGACGGACACGCTGTTCCACAAGGCGAAGGTGGCCACGGCCTTTATCTTCGGCGGCGAGGCCGACAACCACGCGATCAATACCGTGCCGAAGGAAACGCTGGTGCGGGTGACGAAAGCAGAGCCGGGAGGACTCGGGGGCAGGGGCGTCTGGACACCCGGCACAAGCGGCAAGACCCCGGCGGCAGAGGATGCTGACATGAACAAGTACCTGGCCGGCGGCTTCATTCAGACGCGTGAAAGCTAGCTCCCGGAAGGCTGGAGGTCGTAATAATGGCTAAGGTTCACAACTGGCAGCTAGGGCGGGAGATGGACTACCGCTTCCCGGAGGTCCATCCAGACCGGCAGTTCGTCGCCGTGTTCAACATCAACAGGTGTATCGCGTGTCAGACCTGCACGTTCGCTTGCAAGTCAACGTGGACGTACAGCCGCGGCCAGGAGTTGATGTGGTGGAACAACGTCGAGACCAAGCCGTATGGGGGCTACCCGCACCACTGGGACATCAAGCTCCTCCAGCTGCTGAACGACGCCAATCCAGGCGGCCAGACATGGGACGCATCTACGCAGAGCGACGACGCGCCGTACGGCGAGTTCAAGGGCATGACGATCTTCGAGGCCGGCGCCGCGGAGGGGAAAGACAGCGCTATCGGCTACCTCCCGACCGAGGAGGACTGGACGTCTCCGAACTTCTATGAAGACACGGCGAAAGGCAACCCGGGGGTGCCGAACGAGTACCATCCGGAGGGCGCGCAGCTTCCGGAGCACAACACGTGGTTCTTCTACCTGCAGCGCATCTGCAACCACTGCACGTACCCCGGTTGCGTATCGGCCTGCCCCCGCAACGCCATCTACAAGCGGCCGGAGGATGGCATCGTCCTCATCGATCAGGAGCGCTGCCGCGGCTACCAGAAGTGCGTGGAGCAGTGCCCCTACAAGAAGTCGATGTACCGGCCGAACCAGCAGGTCAGCGAGAAGTGCATCGGCTGCTATCCGCGAGTTGAGGGAAGCGACCCAATTACGGACGGTGTGCCGATGGAGACGCGTTGTGTGGCGACGTGCGTCGGAAAGATCCGTCTACAGGGCCTCGTGGACATCCAGGACGGCGAGTGGGTAGAAGCGCCAACCAATCCGCTCTACTACCTGGTGCGGAAGGAGCAGGTGGCGCTGCCGCTCTACCCCCAGTTTGGCACGGAGCCGAACGTCTACTACATCCCGCCCCGATGGGTTCCGCGTGAGTACCTGCGCCAACTGTTCGGCCCCGGTGTCGATCAGGCCATCGACCGATACACCAATCCGTCTCGCGAGCTGCAGGCGGTGCTCCAGCTCTTCCGCTCCACGCAGAAGATCATCTTCCGCTACGAGATTGAGGAGGGCGAGGAGATCATGGATACCGAAGTCAACGGCCGCCGCGTGCAGATCTTCAACGATACGATCATCGGCTTCGACGGCAATGACCAGGAGGCGGTGCGAATCTCCGTGGAAGAGCCGTTTCACATTCGAAACGGCGAATTCGCGGGACAGTTCCAGAACTCCATCTAGATCGGAGGACGGGCGATGACAACGCAGACGATCGAATTGAGAAAGGAACAGGTGGCCACGTACCACCTGGCCCGTAGCGCGGCCTATCGGCTGTTGTCCCAGGCGACGGTCTATCCCACCGGTGAGGTCGTCGCCGCGCTGAGCGACGAGGACCTGTCGCAGGCGCAGGCGGCCGCCGCGGTCCTGGGAGCCCCTTTCTCCGAGCGCCTGGGCGTGTTTGAGCGAGAGCTGCACGCAGCGTCTCCGGAGCAGCTTCAGGACCAGCACCGGCGCATTTTCTCGCACATCCTATCGCTGGACTGTCCGCCCTGCGAGACCGTGTACACCGCGAGCGAGATCTTCCAAGAGACGGACCACCTGAGCGATATCGCTGGCTTCTTCCGGGCGTTCGGCATGGAGCTGGCCGAGAAGGAGCGTCCGGATCATATCAGCATCGAGCTTGAGTTCATGCACCTCGTCACCTGCAAAGAAGCGGTCGCGCAGCTGCGTCATGGACCCGAGAAGGCGCGATTGTGCCGCGTGGTGCAGCGAAAGTTCATGGAGGACCACCTGGGACGCTGGGGGCAGCAGTTCGCCCGGCAGCTCGAACGCCAGGCGCCCGCAGGCTACTTCCGAGCGGTCGCCAGGCTCCTCGATGCGTTCCTTGCCGCTGAGGTTAGCTATCTGCGCGCGAAACCCGAGGTCTTGCGAGTGAATTCTGACTGGCGGACGAAGCTTGACGAGGAAGGCTGTTCGACTACAGATGGGTGCCCACTCGTGGAGTCAGGAGAAGACAATGGAAACCTTATCCAGCTCTAAGAGGCTCACCGTTATCATCATGGCGTTCGTGTTCGTCGGCGCCGCGGCGCTGACCCTGTTCGACCTACGACTGGCCTCTTCCCAGACCGTCACGCTTGTGGCCAAGCGCAGCGAAAACGCGATACCACTCGACGACCCGTCAGCCGACGTCTGGGATAAAGGAGCGCCAATACAGGTGCCCTTGAGCGGCCAGAATACCGTGCCGCCGCGAGGCGGAGGCGAAGGGACCGTCACCGCGAGGGCGCTTCATTACGATGGGAAGCTCTATATCCGCATGGAGTGGAGCGACGCCACCAAGGACGATTCGACGAGCATGCAGAACGAATTCACCGACGCAGCGGCCGTCCAGTTTCCGGTCGAACACGGCGAGAGCGTACCCGCGTTCTGCATGGGCAACCCGGACGCTCCCGTAAATATTTGGCAATGGAAGGCCGCCTGGCAGACTGGAACGGACGCCTCCGTCCTCGATGTGCAGGAGGCGTACCCGAACATCGCCGTGGACTTCTATCCGTTTGAGGACGAACCGGAGTTCTACCCGGCGGCTGCCTCCGGAAACATCGTTGTGCGGGCGGACCGCACGAGCGCGGCAGACAATCTGTTAGCCGGGAGCTTTGGCACGCTTACGGCGGCCGAAGACCAGATGGTCGCCGGAATGGGGGCCTGGGATGACGGCAAGTGGAGAGTCGTGTTCTCCCGCGACCTACAGGTAGGTGCGGAGTACGCGCAGTTCGCCGAAGGGGACAGCACGAACGTGGCGTTCGCTGTCTGGAACGGAGCGAACGCCGAGCGGGACGGGATGAAGTCCGTCTCGCAGTTTCTCACGCTAGAGGTCTCGCCGGAGATCGCAACAGGTGGTGGAGGCCTGTCAGGCGGGACAATTGGGCTGTTCGTAGTAGTAGGTTTGGTCGTAGTGGCTGGGCTGGCCACTGTAGGTAGCTACCTTCTGTACACGCGACGCCAGACGGCCTGAGGCAGCGGTAGATGCTCGTTCCCACGGTCCAGCGTATCTTTTTCAACTACCAGCTTCCGCGATTGCGGGTCAGCGAGACTCTCTTGCGACAGGTCGTGCAGGGACTCATCGTGGCTGCGCTTCTGGAGATCGTTCTCCTTCGCCTGGCGACACGCATAGGCGTGCACGTTCCCCGCAGTGAGCTGGCCGCTGATGGCCTGCAGGCCGCATCGTTCGTCGGTTCGCTCGCCTTCAACTCCGCATCGATCCTCGCGATCGGCTTGACCGTGCTGCTGCTGCTGATGATGACTATGCGCGTGCGAGACAGCGTCGCTCGCTTCGGCCTCGTCTTGATCTCTGGCGCGCTCATGATCAGTCTCATGATGAGCCTGGTCACAGGAAGGGCCGCCTGGGACGGCGCGTTCGGCTTGGCCGCTACGTTGTTGGTCCTGCTGCTCGGCGTCACGCTCATGGCCAGGAAGGACGTTAGTACCGGCCCAAGAGCGGCTGTTGCGCTCATCGTTGGGGCGTATCTTTGCTACCAGTACTACTCGCTCTCCTACATCACGTATCGGCTGCTCGACTATGCGGCGCTGCCGCCATTGGGCATCGATGTGCTCCGGTGGGGAGAGGTGCTGGTCGTGCTCGCGGGCGGCGCTGTCTTCTGGGCCTGGGGGAGACCGCGCTGGCGGCTTGCCGGGCGCTTGGGCATCGCAGCCGTCGTTGGGTTCGTGGTCATCGTAGGCCTCAGCAGCCTTACGCCGTCCTCCACCACATCGATCCTCGCCCTCTGGACCACAGGGATGAGCTTCTTCTTACCGTCGCCGGTGTATCTCGTCGCGCTGGCTCTCTACCTGGTGACGGTCGTGGCCTGCTTCCGCGACAAGGACGCTTTTTGGCTCGGGGCCGGCCTGCTCCTGTTGTTGGTAGCTGGATACATGCCAGAAGCGACCTACCATCATTTGCTGGTCATCCTTGGGGTTGGGTTTCTGGCAGGCGCCTTTCATGTCGTCGAAGAAGCTACAGAACGAGCGCCTGGGACGATCTCAATGCACACACGACACTGAATATGGGCGGCGGAGTCAACAAGCGCAAGGTTGGAGATTACCAAAGGGATAGCTGAAGAAGCCGGTCCTGTTACTGCCTGGGAAGCAGATGTTCCTTTACGGAGCTACTCCGGCGTAGATGCGGATGGTAACTAGCGGTCCGTGCCACTGTTATCGATCCAGTCATTGAGGCTGGCTACATTCCGGGCTGGAATGGGTGAGAACTCAAGGGTCGTGATGCTTCCACCATCGACGTCTGAGATATGCAGCTCAGCGAACACATCCATGTAGCCACCGAGATCGAGGCGGACGGTTTGCAGCCGCAGGACGCCATCGCCGTCCTCGACGAGGACGAGTTCCCATGGCCCTTCTTCGATCTTCCTTTTGATGGCGCCCGCCACCTCCGAAACCGGCTGCTCCGACAGCAACTCGACGCGATACGGCAAGAACGAACCTCGGCCGGTGTTCGCTATCTCCGCGGCGTCCGGCAGGGGGAAGTCGTCGGGCAAGGCCTGAAGAACGGTCTGCTGCCCGAACGGGTCCTGCCTGAACGGCGCATTGTTGCTCACGTACGCGGATAGGAGGTAGCCGGAGGTGAGGCCGATGACCGCAAGCGCCACTCCCATCGCCAGGACCTGCCGCCTCGCCGGCCAGCAGCCGCGTTTCGCCGGCCTGCGTTCCAATTGAGGCAGGTACGCCTTCAACCAGGGGGCCAAAGCCCGTGGCGTAGAGTGCGGCCTGCGGATAGCGCGCCGCTAATTCCAAGACTGCCTGGTAGAAGCCGGGCGCGACGGCGTCATCTGCATGAAGGATGTGGATCAGCTCCCCTCGCGATTCACCGAGGCATCGGTTCCAGTTGCCGGCCATGCTCAGGAGTTCCTTCGAGGGGATGACTCGCGCATCTTCGGGTATCGTCACGCTCTCCGTGGCCGCGAGCGCTTCAGGGCCATTCGGGAAGATGAGCAGTTCGCTTTCCTCAGGCAATTGCATCGCCGCGCTGTCGATAGCGGTCTGAAGTACCTCGGGCGGCTCCACGTAGCAGGGGATGCAAACGCTAAGCCGGAGACTCACGGATCGGAGCCCACCAGTTTGTTCGAGCTGAGCGCGAGGCGCTGCGATCATGGCTGGACCTGTCTCAAGTAGTGGCTCCTGACTCTCGCCGGCCAACGAGTCGCCAGCACCACCACCGTCTAGCCAGTCGTCCTGCGTCCATGCGTTCGCCTCCTGAAACTGCCAACCGGCCGACGCCTGCAGGCGCAGCCAGAGCCTGGCCTTGCGGCTCCTATCGCGAGGCCAGATACAGTTCTGATACGATTGTCCCCCCAACCTGTTTCTCAGGCCATAAGAGTTATCCCTAGTATCAGGCGGCTGTGAACCAGCATTTCGAGCGTGTGGGTGGGAGCAAGAGAGGCGCTCAGGCTATCGGCGAGTGCACCAATCCGCCGAAGCTGCTTAGCTACAGCAGGCCCACCGGGCATCAGGCGTGGAGCAGGACGTTAACCTGACCAAAGTGGCCAAGAGTTCGGCGGCGCGTGGACTGGTATAGAATCCAGTCAGCGCTCCTGAAGGAGGAGTGGGGGAGCACCGATGGCAACGCCGGAATCAGCAGCCGGCAAGTCACGCGAAGCTAGGCCAGTGCATTCAACATGACTCCAGATCGCCCGCGCACCGTTGTTCTCAAGAAGAACCTTGCGCGCTCTATCCGGCAAGGCCACCCCTGGATCTACCGAGATGCGCTGGATGTTCGCGTCGTCCCGGACAATGGCGCCCTCGTCGAAATCCACACGCGCGATGGAAGACCCATCGCCAGGGGCTTCTGGGACGAGCGATCGCCGATCGCCGTGCGGGTGCTGGAATCGGGCGGGCCCGGCTACCGTTTCGCGGACGTGGAATCGCTAGTAGCTGAACGGCTGCAGGCGGCGCTCGATCGCCGGTTGGAGCGACTCGACCTATCGAAGACCAACGCGTTTCGCTGGCTGCACGGTGAGGGCGATCTGCTACCAGGCGTCCACATCGACTTGTATGCCGACACCGCCGTCGTTCGTTTCGACGGCGACGGCGCGCGCGCGTTCTACGATCCGTTCGAACCGCGCTTGCGCCTGGCGGCGCGATCGCGTCTGCCGATTCGGGCGGTGCTGGATCGGTCCTCGCGTAAACCGGGCGCCAAGAAAAACGAGCGAAAGGTCCTGGAGAACGGCGTCCGGTTCGTGGTGGATCTGGCGCACGGACAGAAGGGAGGCCTCTTTATCGACCAGCGCGAGAACCGGGTACGAGTGGCGGAGCGGGCCCGTGGCAAGTCCGTCCTGAACCTGTTCGGCTATACTGGTGGCTTCGCGGTGCATGCGGCGGTGGCTGGCGCCCGCAGCACGGACACCGTCGACGTGGCGAAACCCGCGATCGAGGCCGCGTGGCGCAACTTCCAACTGAACGACCTGCCCATGGACCGCGCGAAGTTTCACGCGCTCGACGTCTTCGCGTTCTTGACGGCCGCGATCGAGCGCGGTGATCGATGGGACATCGTCATCTCCGACCCGCCTAGCTTCGCGCCTAAGAAAGCTGCGGTGCCCAAGGCGCGCCGGGCCTACGAACGGTTGCATAAGCTGGCGTCGGAGGTTACCACGCGGGGCGGCCTGCTGTGCGCGTCATCGTGCTCCAGCCACTTCGGGAAGGACGAGTTTCTGGCGAGCATCGAGGCTGGCGTCGCCCAAGCCGGCCGCAGCTGGGCGTTCGAAGCGCTGTACGGCGCCGCGTTCGACCACCCGGTATTGCCAGCGTTCCCCGAAGGCGACTACCTGAAGTTCGCGATGGGCCGCGTGGGTTAGGAACACTCTAGAATCGCTGGCAAGTGGCGGGCGAGATGGAAGGCTAGACCGGCTGGCGGAGCCCCCAGCCTATCGCGTTGTCTACTAAGCGCTGAAATACGGCCTCGTCCCAAACTCCGCGAAACGATCCGGGGGACATGCCGTCCGGACTGACGCTTACATCCACGATCCGTTGCCCGTCAGTCGCGGGCGAGTGGCAGTGTCCGAGCGCGATGTAGGCGACCTCGCCGTCTCCGACCGATTTCGTGTAGCCGAGCACGCGCGTTTTGCCGTCGGCCTGCAGAGATGTGTCTTCGTCGTAGAGGAAGCCGAATCCTTCAGGAGATGGGTCTACCGGCAATTCCGTCGTGAGCAGCACGTTGCATTCGCTTGTAAGTTCAATGAGATAAAGCTCATCGGAAACATCGAAGCTCTCGGGTAATCCTGCGGTGATCGGATGTGATGAATCGACGACCTTGACCTCGAACCGGCGGATTGGTGGGTGGTTCAGGAAGAAGGAGCCGAGAGTCTCATGGTGCGCGAGCTTGACCATTTTCCGACGGAAAGAGCCCTCCACGCGCGCGGCTTTCCCGCCACTGGTCCCGTGAAAGCCTAGCCAGCGGCCGCCATTCTCGAGCCATTCGGTCAACACGCCGTGCTGCTCGTCATCGGGATAGGGTCCGGCTGTGTAGGTAATCAGAAGCTGTGCGTCGTGGAGCCATTTCCCAAGTTCGCCGAAGTCGCTCGACACGGTCGTCGCGAGTTCGCCTCGCTCACCGAGGTGCGACAGCAACTCCCGGCGTGCGAAGTCCATGTCGTGGCTGGCGCTGGAGCCGGGTGGAAACCCTCCGACGATCAGATGCGCGCGTTCCATGAACTCCCTCCCTCTTGCCAGAATCGGCAGACAGTGAGTCTAGCACAGGCATAGCGGTAGACGGCGGTTGTGGGTGTTCTGCTTGGGAAGATCAGGGGCTCTTCGGGGCCAGCGAGCCGCTCCGTCGGTCCCATGTGGTTCGTTACACGTCCTTCCCCGCTCTTACTAACAAGGCAATCCTTTCGGCGATCTCCGCCGCGCAATTCTCCTGCAAGAAGTGTTTCCCCTCTACTTGGTGGATTTCCGTTTGAAGATCAAGTGCGCGCTTCACGTCGGAGCCCATGGACGTGACGGGGAGTTCCGTGTCGTGCTTGCCCCACACAATTTGCGCGGGGAATTCGCGGTCGCGCAGGGGTGGGAGGATGCGCTCCTCGAACTCGCGAGTCGTCTCGAAGCTGCCCATGATCTTGCGAAACGCACGTCCACCGTCGCCCAACACGAGCAGGTCTCCGTACGCGCGAATCTCCGCGTAGTTGGGGCCCGCGAGGATACCCTTCCAGCGGAAGAAAGGGAAAATGATGGGCGAGTTCATCTGGAGCACCCATAGGCGCCCCAACACCGGCACAGAGAACGGTCGCATCACCAGGGGTTTCGAGAACCGTGATACGTTGACGAGCGTGTTGAGCACGGTGAGGGACAGAATGCGCTGAGGGACGCGTCGCACGAGGTCGAACCCGATCGGGCCGCCAAGGTCGTGCACGACCAGATGGAATGAGTCGATCTTAGCCGCGGCCAAGGCCTTCTCCAGCCAGGCCGACAGCCCCGTCCACGTGTAGTCGAAGTCTGCGGGGCGGTCCGCGAAGCCTAGCCCCGGAAAGTCCAGCGCCACGCCTTCCATCCCGCGGCTCGCCAGCTCCGGGAGAACATTGCGGTAGAGATAGGCCGACGTCGGCACGCCGTGAAGGCATACCACCATGGGGCCAGTACCCTGGCGCCAGATGCGGGTGGAGGCAGTGGTCGGGATGTCGAGGTTAGAACCCTTAGCGTACCATTCTTGGAGAAGAGCGCTCGGGATGTCCTTACTTTTGAGTTCCATGGAGGCCTCCATTAGATTCAGCGCTGTCAAGAATTCTCATCCCCGTTAGGACCTTTTGCATAGCGTGAGTCTTACACAGGCTACAAGCTAGAAAGAAGGCGTAGAAGCCCTGCTCAGAAAGCAGATGGTCGCGGATCACAGCTGGGGAGAGGGCCGGTGAAATGGCGGCCTCTACCATTACAAGGATTGGAGCGGGAGACGAGAGTCGAACTCGCGACCCCTTCGGCCCAGTATCGAACCAATTGCTGTAGGATAGACTCTACCGCACACGGCCCCCGCAGCGTGACATTGGAGCACGGTCATCGCTGATGGCGTAAGGAGTCGATCACGAACCGAACTCTCCTCCTCTGTCTCGTTAGTGTTCCTCTACTGATCGCCTGCGTTACGAACCAGGAAAGAGGTAACGACTCGACGTTGACGCCGCTCGGTCCGAACGCAATCCTCAGCGCAGAGGATGCGGAATTCGTCGACCAGATGGCCCTTATCGACTCCGAGATCGTGCGAAAGGAAGACATCCTTAAGGAGGCTCTGACCCTCGCGGAGCCGGGCCGTGACGAGCATCTAGCAGCTCTGGCCGAAGCGGGTGTGCGCCGGACGTTTGAATTCATGTTGCAGGCGACACAGCAGCTCCTGCCGCAGCAACTCCAGAGAGATCAACGTGTATACGTGGTTTATCTGCGAGACAGCATTGGCTTCGGTCGGCGCTACGAACAGGCTGTCGAACAGAAGGACCTCGTCGCCGCACATCTCGACACGATCGCTCTTCTCGTTGCACGAGCGAAAATGCTGACCAACGTTTCCGCGCTCTTCTGCGAGCGAACATTCGCGGCGGATAGCAAGGCGCTTTGTGATTCCTCGGAACCTCCAGGTGGATCCTACGGAGCAGCTCTTCGACCGATCTTCCGCCAGTTGAGCAGCGAGTTTCTCCCGAACATCGAGTTTTTCCCCAGTCAATATTCGCCCGAAGAGGCTGCTTCG
Source organism: Chloroflexota bacterium (assembly GCA_022561355.1). Taxonomy (GTDB): domain Bacteria; phylum Chloroflexota; class Dehalococcoidia; order DSTF01; family RBG-16-68-14; genus SZUA-185. The sequence continues at coordinate 51,756 of JADFRJ010000001.1, forward strand.
GCCTTCGCCTCACTGCTCGACTCCAGGCTCATCAGCACGGTGCAGAGAGCATACGAGTCGGTGCAGGCGCTCAATCCACCTGCCCGGTTGCGCCTGGACCACGACCGCATTACTCGCTACCTCGCCGACACTTTGGATGCCGCCCTCACCATGGGAGCAACAACAGAGAATCAGAATATTTCAGCCGACGTTGACTTCGGCGCATATGCACGGCTCCGGAATGATGCCGCAAACGATCTATCGGCTGAGGCGAAGGCGATCGCCGCCCCTTACTTCCATGAGTGATGATCCCGTCATCCCGCCCGTGTCGACGGAACTCGCCCGCCTCAGAGGTTCGGAAGGCGGCGGCTTAGCAGCGGCCGAAGCGGCCCCCCGCCGAACGATGAGCGGAGCCCCAAGAGCACAGTCATCGTGAGGCGCGCTCTAGGCTTGGCAGGACTGATCGCATCGCTCGGGCTGGCGGCCTACGGCCAGCACATTATCGATGACGGCGGGACGTTCGGCGCGGGCTGGCCGATCTTGTCGAGATTCGACGAAGAACTAACGGCCATCTACGGGGCCCCCCAATCGCTCGCCTACACTATTCCACTCTTCTTCGTCGCTGCTGGATTATTCGTATTGAGCCTTTGGTTGCTGCTCTCATTTGATGGAGCTCAGGCAGCGTCGTCAGGGGATGAGCTACCTCCACAAGATTGGCTCGATGCTGGAAGGCGAATGCCGCTCGCCGCCGGCCTGGCCTTGCTCGCCGCTGGCGGCTGGGTCTACCTCATCTACCAATTGGCGGGCGGAGGTAATCAAGCATCCAACTGGTGGCTCTTCTGGGGATCGCTTGCCTGCGCCTTGTTCGCCCTCCTGCTCGTCGACCGAAAACGTGGCGCTGGGGTGCTGGCAACGCTTCGCTGGCATCCGCTGGAGTATGTTCTGCTTCTGGCAATCGTCGCAATATTCTTCGGGCTGATGGTTCAAGACCTTACGAGCTGGAAGTACGCCCTCATCGGCGACGAAGGGGTGTTCTTCGAATACAGCCGAAGAATTGCGGAAGGAAACCACGACTACAACTACTTCACGTTCCGTGGTCCGTATGGCATTCATCCTGTGCTTAGCTCTGTCTACCAGGGGATGGTCATGCGTGTGGCAGGAGTGAACATCTTTGGTTGGAAGCTGTCCAGCACGCTCGCTATTGCCGCATCGCTCCCGATGTTCTACTGGCTGGTGCGAACCCAATTCGGCGTCCGACCGGCGATCTACGGGACGGTGATCCTGGGTTCAAGTCATACCCTGTTCGCAGCCGCGCACACCAGCTATATCAATATGCATGCCATCTTCCCCACGATTCTCGCGTTCGCCCTCTTCTCAGCAGGTCTGCGCCACCGCAGTACGCTCTTGTTCTTCGGCTCCGGGGTTGCGGCTGGTTTCGGGTTCTACACGTTCTATTCGGCTCGCACAGCCATCCTAATCCTCGCCCTCGCCATGATGTTCGTGGCCCTCGGCGCGTGGCGGCGAGGGGAGTTGTTCCGCTGGACCAGGGACGTGCCGCTGCCGATCGCGACCGGCTTCCTGATGGCCGTCATGCCGATCTTCGCTGTCGATGGATGGTTCGTGATTGAGGTCATGCAGCGACAGTCGCTGTTCAGGGACCGAACCTTCACGGAGGGTCTCGGTTTCGTCGTCGACAACGTGCCGCGCGCCTTCATGGCGTTCAATTTCCAGCGTGCAAGACACCACTATGTCACCGGCTCACTTCTTGACGAGGTGTCAGCCGTCCTAGCGATTCTCGGACTGGCCTACGCTCTCTACCGGCTCCGCGACCCCGGCCACCGTTTCATTGTCATCTGGGCGATCGTAGCAATCGTCGTTACTGGGGTCCTTCACCCGCGGGCCTCGACCGAACTCCCCAGCCGCATGCACTTCGCGGTGCCGCCGATGGCCGCACTCGCCGGCATCGGCCTCGACCGGATCGTGGCTGGCTTCGCGAGTCTCTCATCGACCAGGCGGATGGAACTCGCCCTGAGCGTCGTGGCCTTCGCCCTTGTCGTTCCCGCAGTGCTGGGATTTAACATTCACCGCTTCTGGTGGGAGACACCAAGCATCCATCAGATCTCTGGCACCACGGTTATCTACCGGGAAGCGACGAGCGACAATTGCGACATCGAAGGGCGCCGTACCGTCGTATTCAGCGGGGCTGGAGGGTTCGGCAGCTTCTCTTCCGTGTTCCTCTACTACCGGCTGGAGGATGAGAGCCCCCTCTACCTACCCTATGAAGGCCCTCAGGACTTGTACGAAGACTTGATCGCCGTGAGCCGGGTAAGCTGCATTCTCTTTGTGAATCCTGATCTCGAAGTGGCGGAGGCGGTGATCCCGCGTTATACGAATCCCGCCGCCGAATTTGGCGCGTATCCATTCATTGCAACAGATATCTCAGGTAAATCGAAGGTCATGGTGCTGGAATGGCGAGGCGCAGCACCTGAGACCGACGACTAGGGATGCGGAGGTGGGCCGCAGTGCGACTGGAGATGTCCTGTTGCTAGGTCAATTCGGTCGTGTGTCTGGCGCACGGTACGCAGCCCGTGAGGGCGGTCTCCACCATTACATGTTGGGGCTGTAGCGTGAGTCGAGACTCGAACTTGCGACCCCTTCGGCTCCGCTAAAGAGAAGCCTCTGCTTGGTAGGCAGATGCTCTACCACTGAGCTACTCCCGCTCGCGTCGCCGATCGCGTAGCGGCCTCGCGTGGCGTTTGACCGCCGCGACGGCCGTCCATAACATGGGTGTACAGTCCCCGACGCGCAGCCAGGAGCGATGCGATGCCAGAGTACGGCGCCCCACCACAGGTCACGCCCAAGCGGCTAGGCGACTACCTGGAGGTAATGAGCAAAGCGGTGTTTCAGTCCGGTATGTCCTGGCAGGTGGTGAACAAGAAGTGGGATGGCATCCGCGACGCCTTCCGCTCCGCCCCCTCCTGCGGCGGACAGGCAGGCCAACCCGCTGCTGGGACGACAACATCACCCGCGAATCGATCAGCGTGACGGGCGGTAGGGAGATGGGGTGAGGAACTTCCTGAGGCGAGTGCCGCCCATTAGCTAAGAGGTGATCATGGCTGGAACAGAGATTGTAGTAACGATAGGCGGCCTGGTTTCGATAGCCCTCTTGGTCTGGTTCTTTTTCGGTCCGAAGACAGCACGAACGGCGGAGTTAAGAGCTGGGGTCCAGGAGATCAAGATCACCGTCAAGGGCGGGTACTCACCGGACACTATTCGCGTAAGGCAGGGGGTTCCACTCCGGCTGGTGTTCGACCGCCAGGAGAATAGCGACTGCAGCGCCAGGGTCGTGTTCCCAGACTTCCAGGCCGGCAAGAGTCTCAAACCGTTCGGAACAACGGTCCTCGAGTTCACCCCCGACAAATCAGGGGAGTTCGGCTTTGCCTGCGGCATGAATATGCTCCACGGCACCCTCATTGTGGAAAGCGGCGCGGCCGCGGAGACGCCGGCCGAAGCGGAAGAGGTCCATGTCGGTCACGGGGTGCACGCAGAGGCGGTCGGCGTTGGGCCGCAGCTGAAGGTCAACGTACCATCTCAAGTGGAGTTTGCCATCTTTGGCAGTGGCGTCACCTGCCCCACCTGCGTCACCAGCATCGAGGCGTTCGTCAATGAACTACCCGGCGTCGACGAAGTGCACGTCAACTTCGCCGCCGAGCGCGTGACAGTAGCCTATGATCCTGCCCAGGTTTCTCTAGAGCAGCTTCAGAAGGCCATCTCCGACTCTGGCTACAAAGCGGAGCCGCGCGGCGAGGCCGCCGTCTCTCCGGACGAAGACTGGGAGGCGCAGGCCCGCCAGCAGGAGATGCGCGACCTGACGCGCAGGGTGGCTGCAGGCGCGATCTTGTCGCTGCCCGTGCTCTACGCCGTCATGGTCGGCGACTTGGGGAGCAAAGACTGGGTTCCCGACTTCCTGGAGAGGAGCTGGGTGCAGTTGGCACTCATCGCGCCGGTTATGGTTTACACCGGCTGGCCGATCCACCGTGCCGGCTGGCTGACGCTCCGGCACCGCACCGCCGATATGAACACTCTCGTTACCGTGGGCACCACCGCCGCTTTCGTCTATAGTCTGCTGGTCACCGTCGCGCCGGACCTCTTTCCAGAAGAGTTGCAGGAGGTCTACTACGAGGCGGTAGGGATTATCCTCACACTCATCCTCCTGGGAAGGCTGATTGAGGCGCGGGCGAAGGCCGGAACCGGGGAGGCCATCCGGAAGCTGATCGGCCTCCTGCCCAAGACTGCCCGTGTCGTCCGCGGCGGCACAGAGCAGGATGTCCCTGTGGAGCAGGTCCTCCTGGGTGACATCATCATTGTGCGCCCCGGAGAGAAGGTCCCCGTGGATGGCGAGATTATCGAGGGGAGGTCAACCCTGGATGAGTCGATGGTCACCGGCGAGAGCTTGCCTGTATCCAAAGGCGAAGGCGACATCGTAGTAGGCGCGACCGTAAACCAGACTGGGGCCTTTCGGATTAGGGCGACCAGGGTGGGCAAGGACACCATGCTCTCCCAGATAATCCGGCTGGTGGAGCAGGCTCAGGCCTCCAAGGCCCCGATTCAGGGCCTGGCGGACCTTGTGGCGAGCTACTTCGTGCCCGCAGTGCTCTTTATTGCCATAGGGACATTCGTCGTCTGGTTCAACTTCGGGCCTGAGGGCGCCCTAACATTCGCGTTGGTGACTTCAGTGACGGTTCTCGTCATCGCCTGCCCCTGCGCGCTGGGCCTTGCTACCCCTCTGTCTATCATGGTGGCCACAGGGAAGGGGGCAGAGAACGGTATCCTCATCCGGTCGGCCGAGGCCCTGGAGACCGCTCACAAGATGAACGCCATCATTCTGGACAAGACGGGGACAATCACGGAGGGCAAGCCTTCCTTGACCGACCTCCAGAGCAATGGCGTTGTACCCGAAGATGAGTTGTTGCGCCTGGTAGCTTCAGCGGAACGCTCGTCCGAGCATCCTCTTGGCCAGGCCATCGTGGAAGAAGCTCAGCGGCGCGGTCTGAACCTATCGGAAGTCGCCGAGTTCCAATCTGTAACGGGCAAGGGCATCCAAACGACCGTAGACGGTAGGCGCGTACTTGTGGGCAACGCGCGGTTGCTCGCTGACGCCGGGATATCGACCGAAGATCTCGAGCAAACAGCGACCTCTCTCGCCGCGCAAGGCAAGACGCCAATGCTTGTCGCTTTAGATTCGAGTCCGGCTGGCGTCATTGCCGTGGCCGACACCGTGAAGGAGACTTCTCGCGCTGCTATCGCCACCCTGAAACGGCTTGGGATAGCGGTGGTGATGATTACC
>JADFRJ010000207.1 GCA_022561355.1 Chloroflexota bacterium
GCACCGACTGGTTCTGGGCGTCCAGCCGCATCATCGGGGCGCCGGACGGACAGACGCGTCCGATCACCGAGTTCCCGTTCTTCAGCTTCCTCTTCGCCGACCTGCACGCCCACATGATGGCGATCCCGTTCGCGATTACGTCGCTCGCGGTCGGCGCGGGCGTCGTCCTTAACGCAACGAAGCTGATGAAAGAGACCCCTGCGTACCGCAGGTGGGCAGGGTGGGGCATGGTCGTGGTGCTGGCGCTGGTGATCGGCGCGCTGCGCTGGATCAACTCGTGGGACTATATACCGTTCCTGATCATGGGCATCGCCGCGATCCTGGTCGCGGAACGCTTATCGGAGCGCACCTTCACCTGGGCCATGGTGGGTAGAGCAGCGCTGAAGGCCGGGGTGCTCGTCGTGCTCACCATCCTCTTGTTCCTGCCGTTCCAGTCCAACTACCAGCTGCCTGCCACCGGCTTCATCCGCCTGCACGAGCGGCAGACGACGCCCTTCCACCAGTACCTGGCCCACTTCGGCGTGTTCCTGTTCCTGATTACGGGGTTCGCCTACCTCCTGGTGGCAAGAGGCATGAAGCTGATGGGCGGACGCTCATTCCTGACATCGCTTGCCGGCATCTTCGTTGGCCTTACCATCCTGTCCGCGCTGATCGTGGGGCTCATCGGCCCCTTCTTAGACGCCGTGCCGCTCTCGATCACCGTCGACGGACTCTCCGGGGTCGACTTCCTGCGGGACATGTTCGCTAGCTTCCTGCCCATCGATGCCTCGGTCGATGCGCAAAGTGCCAGCCTCCCTGCGGAAGAGCAGAACCGCTTCGCCACGCCCGTCGTCCCGTTCGCGCTCTTCGGGCTGTCGTTGATTGTGCTGCTGGGCTGGCTCAGCCTGAGACGCCGCCCGAATGGGACTACCGCGGTCCAGCTCATGATGCTGGGCATGGTCGCCATGGCGCTGATCCTGAGCTTGGGCGTGGAAGTCGCCGTGCTTAACCCCGACATCCAGCGCATGAACACCGTCTTCAAGTTCTACCTGCACGCCTGGATCCTGTTCGCCGTTCCCGCCGCATTCGGGACCTGGTATGTGCTCGATGTCATCCGGCCAAGGGTGCCGTTCTCGCTGTTCGAGGCCAAGCCTGAGCCTGAGCCTGAGCCAGAGTTTTAGAACCAGTCCTCACGCCCGCGCCTCAGGTGCCGGTCACAGCGGCCGGGGGCGAGCCCTCGGCGCCGCCGCTCGTACCCGCGCCCGCGGCCGCAAGCGGCTTCGGGCTGCGCCTCACGGGCGGCTTGGTCAGACTCTTCGCGTTCGGCGGCGCGGCGCTCGTGCTCGCGGCGCTGGTCTACCCGATCGTCGCCACGCCGCAGCGGGTGCAGGACCGGTTCGAGAACCAGACCGCGATCCAGCCGACGACGGACGACGGCTTCGCCTACCTGCAGGGCGCCGAATACCTGGATGAGGGCCGCCCGCTGCAGCTCGTCGAAGATTTTGCCGCCTTCCAGTGGATACGCGAGAACGTGGAGGGCTCGCCGACGATCATCGAGGCCGTGACGCCGTCCTATCGCTGGGGCAACCGCTTCACCATCAACACCGGTCTCCCCGCCGTGGCCGGCTGGGACTTTCACCAGACGCAGCAGCGGGAAGGCCTGTTCTCGATCATCGGCGAAAACCTGATCAGGGCCCGGTTCGCCGAGGTCCAACGCTTCTACACCACGACCGACGCCGTCGAGGCGCAGCTGATCCTCAAGAAGTACGACGTACGCTACGTCATCGTCGGCGAGTTGGAGCGCATCTACTCATCGGACGGCTTCGCCAAGTTCGAGCAGGGCCTCGGCGGCATGCTCCGCCTCCGCTTCGATTCCGGCAGCACGCGCATCTACGAAGTCGAAGACCCTGGCGCCGCCGCGTTTATCTCGACGGCGGAGTAGGCGCGCGGCACCGAAAAGGCGGTTGAGGCAGACATGTCAGCCGCCTATGTAGAAGACCAATCCGAGTGGAACACGCGTGAAAGCGAACCCCGCGAATCCGAACACCACCAGACTTTCCAATGCCAGCACGGCCAATCGCCATGGCGGGTGCCTCCGAACTCTGAACTTCACTGTGTCTCCCTCGATGTTAATGGAGAAAGTGATTGCTGCTAGGAACACGAAGCCTGTCAGAAGAATCATGCCAGCTACGCTAATGAACACGAGCATCACGATAGAAGTAGCTAGGAGACTGATCGCCAGCCTTTTGGGCTCTAGAAGCTTCTGCGTTGGCAGCATGGCGTGCTACTCCAGCCTACCACTTGATTCCGTGCTCGGCGGCATGCTCCGCCTCCGCTTCGATTCCGGCAGTACGCGCATCTACGAAGTCGAAGACCCTGGCGCCGCCGCGTTCATCTCCACGTCTTGACAGCGCGCGGGCGCGCCTGTAGCCTGCGAAGTACATACGATTAGTGCGGGAGCTGGGGATTCGCCACATAGGCGGACGGCCCGGCTGAGAGGTTCCAACCGAGTAGGGACGACCGCTAGACCTGATCTGGGTAATGCCAGCGAAGGGATCGACAACTCCTGACGCCGCCGGCAGCCCGGCGGCCATTTTCTTTACTGAGCCGCCCGCTGTCGAACAAGCGACCTCTCCCCTAGAGGCCCGCTCAGGAAGGGCGCGCGCATGAACCGTCGCGTCCCATCCGTCCTCACGATCGCGGGCTCCGACTCCGGCGCGGGCGCCGGCATTCAGGCCGACCTCAAGACGTTCGCGGCCATGGGCGTCTTCGGCACGACCGCCATCACCGCCATCACCGCCCAGAACACACTCGGCGTGCAGGACGTCCTCGCGCTGCCGCCGGAGCTGGTCGCCGCGCAGATCGACGCCGTCGTGAGCGACATCGGCGCCGATGTCGTGAAGACCGGCATGCTCGCGAACGCGGACATCGTCAACGTCGTCGTCGCGAAGGTAAGGGAGCGAGCGCTCAGCCCGCTCGTCGTCGACCCGGTGATGGTGTCGAGCAGCGGCGACCGCCTCTTCGAGGACGACGCCGTGGACGCGATCCGGGAGCGGCTCCTGCCGCTCGCGACGATCATCACGCCCAACCTGCGCGAGGCTGAAGTCCTGCTTGGACGAACGCTCACCTCGTGGGAGGAGATCCGGGCAGGCGTGGAGGAGCTGGTCGCGATGGGCGCGGGCGCGGCCATCATTAAGGGCGGCCACCCCATCGAGGGCAGCAAAGGCGCAGCTACGGACCTGCTCTTCGACAGCGAAGGCCTGCGCGAGTACACCACCACGCGCATCGAGTCCAACAACACGCACGGCACCGGCTGCACGTTCGCATCGGCGATTGCGGCAGCGCTGGCGCGCGGGACGAATCTGCGAGGCTCGGTCGCGATGGCGAAGGCGTTCGTGACGAAGGCGCTCCAGAGCGCGTATCCAGTCGGCGAAGGGCACGGGCCCGTTCATCACTTTTTCAGGTTCTGGCAACCAGGCCTGTATGACAGACTGCACGACGATCAAGTGCAAGAAGAAGCGGCGCGAGAAGCAGCAGCGGACAGCAAGTAGAGGAGGCAACAATGACAGAAGCGACAGCAGGCACCCAGTTGCAACGCGCGAGGAAGGGCGAGATCACGCCCCAGATGCAGCGCGTTGCGGAGAGAGATAATATCGACCCGGAGCTGGTGCGCTCCGAGGTCGCCGCCGGTAAGATGGTGATCCCGGCCAACGTCAACCACAAGGCGCTGGACCCGATGGGCATCGGCAAGGCGGCCAGCATCAAGATCAACGCCAACATCGGCAACAGCGCGGTCGAGTCCGACATCGACGGCGAGCTGGAGAAGCTCCACCTGGCCACCCATCACGGCGCGGACACCTGCATGGACCTGAGCACCGGCGGCGACATCGACGGCATCCGCCAGGCGATCATCAACGCCGCGACCGTGCCGATCGGCACCGTGCCCATCTACCAGGTGATCACCTCGGTGAAGGACGATGAGGACTGGACGGCGGAGGAGCTGATCGACATGATCGAGCACCAGGCGAAGCAGGGCGTCGACTACATGACCGTCCACGCGGGCGTCCTTGTCGAGCACCTGCCGCTCATCAACAGCCGCATCACGGGCATCGTGAGCCGCGGGGGCGCGCTGATGGCGCAGTGGCAGCTGGAGCACCACCGGCAGAACCCGCTCTACGAGATGTTCGACGATATCTGCGACATCGCGGAGAAGTACGACGTCACGCTCAGCCTCGGCGACGGCCTGCGGCCCGGCTGTCTGGCCGACGCATCGGACGCGGCGCAGTTCGCGGAGCTGGAGACGCTGGGCGAGCTGACGAAGCGCGCCCGCGCACGCGGCGTGCAGGTGATGGTCGAAGGGCCCGGCCACATCCCGATGGACCAGATCGAGATGAACGTGGAGAAGCAGCAGGAGATCTGCGACGAGGCGCCCTTCTACGTGTTGGGGCCGCTGGTGACGGACATCGCGCCCGGCTACGACCACATCACGTCGGCGATTGGCGCGACGATGGCCGGCATCGCCGGCGCCAGCTTCCTCTGCTACGTCACGCCGCGGGAGCACCTGGGCCTGCCGAACGCCGCGGACGTGAAGGAGGG
>JADFRJ010000019.1 GCA_022561355.1 Chloroflexota bacterium
AAGCACAAACTCTTCCAGGCCATGCAGCCCGTGGACCCCAGCCGCGTAGTGCGCGGCCAGTACACGGCCGGCAAGATCGCCGGCAACAGCGTACCAGGGTATCGCGAGGAACCGGGAGTGAGTCAGGATTCCACGGCAGAGACCTTCGCCGCGATGGAGCTCTGCATCGACAATTGGCGCTGGGCTGGAGTCCCATTCTATCTGCGCACCGGCAAGCGGCTTCCCGAGCGCGCGACGGAGATCAACATCTGGTTCAGAGATGTCCCGATCCATCTATTCGAAGGCACGGGCGTTGACGCATTGCCATCAAACCACCTCACGCTATCGATGCAGCCCAACGAGGAGATCACCTTCACGTTTCTCGCCAAGGAACCGGGCCCTGAGATTCGAGTGCGGCCAGTGGAGATGTCGTTTTCATATGGCGCCACGTTCACGCAAGAGCCGGCGGAGGCGTATGAACGCCTTCTCCACGACGCAATGGATGGGGACCACACGCTCTTCGCGCGCGGAGATAGCGTCGAGAGAGCGTGGCAGGTCGTCCAGCCAGTACTCGATGCGATGCCACCGGTGCACCTCTATCCAGCCGGCACGTGGGGCCCCTCAGAGGCAGACGCACTCATCGCGCCCGACTCGTGGCACATCCACAGTCTGTAAGCCGGAGGCTGATCGTCGCGGACGATGTGGCGACGGTCGCCGCTGAGCACATTGTCACCCGGCAGCCCCGCACGCTCGCGCTTGCGGGCGGGTCCACGCCTCGCGCTCTGTACGAACAGCTGGCTGGCTGCAACCTCGCATGGGCTGATATGGAGGTCTTCTTCACCGACGAACGCTGCGTCCCGCCCGACGATCGAGACTCCAATTTTCGCATGGCGAACGAGGCGCTGCTCTCAAAAGTGAACGCCAACGTCCACCGCATGCCCGGCGAACGCTGCGACGCGGCTGAGTACGAAACCGAGATGCGCGATGTCTTCGGGGCGGCGCCCGTATTCGACCTGGTGCTGTTAGGCCTCGGCGCGGACGGCCACACAGCGTCGCTCTTCCCTGGCGATACGGCGCTTGAGGAAGGCCAGCGCTGGGTAGTGGCCGTTCGCCGGCCCGATCACGAACGTCTTACGCTCACCCTCGCCATCCTTTCCGCCGCCCGGACCGCGATCTTCCTCGTTACGGGAACAACGAAGCGCGACGCGTTGCGCCGGCTACTCGCGGGAGAAGACATCCCGGCCGCTCGCGTGCATGCGGGCGAAGTACTGATCATCGCCGACGAGGCTGCTGCCCAGGGAGCGAGCGGATGACCAGCGCCACTCTGGTTGTGGATCTGGGCGGTACCAGGCTGCGCGTCGCCCTGATGACCGAAGACGGCACCCTGGCCGGCAAGTCTGTCATCCCCACACCTCGCGACCGGCCGGCGGCGCTGGCGCAGGCCATGGAGGCATGCGCAGCCCGCGGCTCGTTAGCAATCCGCGGCGCCGTCGTCGGCGTACCGGGTCCCATCAACTACGAGACGGGGGAAGCGCTCCGCCTTCCCAACCTCCCGGGCTGGGAGCCGCACGTCGCCGCTCAGCGGCTGTCTTCCCAGATCGGCTTGCCCGTGCTCCTGGCGAACGACGCGGACCTCGCCGCTCTCGGCGAGCATCGGTTCGGCGCGGGCCGCGGCGCGCAAGACATGCTCTACATGACGTCGAGCACGGGGGTCGGCGCCGGCGTCATCCTCAACGGGCGGCTCCTCCACGGACGCTTCTCTCTTGCGGAGGCGGGCCACACGATCATCGAACGAAGCTCCGGAGGCACGGTCGAAGAACTCGGCTCCGGCACGGCACTGGCCCGGATCGCCGGGATGCCGGGACGCGAGGTGACAGAGCGGGCTCGTGCCGGCGACGAACAAGCACTCAAGGCAATCCAAGAAGTAGCCGACGCCTTCGCGACCGGCGTCTTCAACCTCGTGCATTGCTTCATGCCGGAGCGCGTCGTCATTGGAGGCGGCGTGTCCCAAGCCGGCGACCTGCTGCTCGACCCGATTCGCGCAAGACTGGGGAGCTGTCCAGGTTGCTCCGCGAGATCGGTGGATGTCGTGACGGCGGCCGGTGGCGATGACGTCGGCCTGCTAGGGGCTGGCGCGCACTGGCAGGATTCGCTGTAGGCCGTTCGCACCGCCAAATTCGTCGTGGCGACCGTCTTTCGCGCTTATTCGGTTAAGATGGGTCGTCATGGAATCGCACATTGAGGATGCGCGAACGGAGAATGGCACGAGGAGCGCCTTCCGGGCGATCGGGGCTGGCGGAAACTGCGTAATCATCGGGTCATCTGTGAGGTGGAGAGTGCTTGAATGAAAGCGTCCGATCTTTTCGTCAGGGCGTTGGAGCAGGAAGGCGTCGAGTGCATCTTCGGCATTCCCGGTGAGGAAAACCTCGACTTCCTCGAGTCGCTGCGCAAGTCCAAGATTCGCCTGATCCTCACTCGCCACGAACAGGGCGCGGGCTTCATGGCCGCAACCTACGGCCGGTTGACCGGAAACGTAGGCGTCTGCCTGGCCACGCTTGGGCCGGGTGCCACAAACCTCGTGACGCCCGCCGCGTACGCCCAACTCGGCGCTATGCCCATGTTGATGATCACGGGCCAGAAGCCGATCAAGAAGAGCAAGCAGGGCCGGTTTCAGATCGTGGACGTCATCGAGATGATGCGCCCCATTACAAAGTCAACGAAACAGGTGGTCAACGGAAACAACATTCCCGCGCTGGTCCGTGAATCCATCCGCCTGGCTCAAGAGGAGAGGCCAGGGGCCGTCCACCTTGAACTGCCGGAGGACATCGCCGCCGAAGACGCCACGGCGGTCCCGTTTGAAGTCCGCTCTGTAAGACGCCCGGCCGCGGACCCGGACGCGATCGATCAGGCGGCTTCTATGATCAGCGAAGCGGAGCGCCCGCTTTTGCTCATCGGTGCGGCCGCGAACCGGAACCGCACCAGCGATGCGTTGACCGGCTTCGTGGATAAGACAGGCATGCTGTTCTTTAACACGCAGATGGGCAAAGGGGTGATCGACGAGCGGCACCCTAAGTTCCTGGGCACCGCCGCCCTCTCCGACAACGACTACTGCCACTTCGCGATTGCCCGGGCCGACCTGATCATCAACGTCGGGCATGACGTCATCGAAAAACCACCCTTCTTCATGGAAGTGGGCGGAACGAAGGTCATTCACGTGAACAACTTCGCCGCGAGCGTGGACGATGTGTACTTCCCCCAGCTCGATGTCGTCGGCGACATCGCTCACACCGTGGAGCGGCTCACCGCCAAGCTCGGTCCCAGCGAAAGCTGGGACTTGAGCTACTTCGAACGCGTGAAGAAAGAGGTGGACCTGCATATCTCCCAGAAGAGCGAGGTCGATACGTTCCCCATCATCCCACAGCATCTGGTCGCCCAGGTCCGCAAAGCCATGCCTTCGGACGGCATCATCACCCTGGACAACGGTGTGTACAAGATCTGGTTTGCTCGGAACTACAAAGCCCACGAGCCCAACACCGTCCTGCTGGACAACGCGCTCGCGACGATGGGCGCTGGGCTGCCATCCGCCATTGGGGCCAAGATCGTCTCTCCAGACGCAAAGGTCATGGCCATCTGCGGAGACGGGGGTTTCATGATGAACTCCCAGGAACTAGAGACCGCCGTCCGGCTGGGAATGGACATCGTCGTCCTCGTCCTACGGGACGACGCGTACGGCATGATCAAATGGAAGCAAGCGGGGATGGGCCTTCCCATCTTCGGCCTCGACTTCGGCAATCCTGATTTCGTCAAATACGCGGAGAGCTACGGCGCGCATGGGCACCGCGTGGATTCCGCGGACCAACTCCCGGTTCTTCTGGGGTCATGCCTGGCTTCGCCCGGCGTCCAGCTCATCGAAGTGCCGATGGACTATTCCGAAAACGAGCGCGTCTTGATTGAGGAACTGAAGAGCATCACGGGCCACATCCGGTGAGGCGGCCGCCAGACACATAGCCTGCGTTTTTCCAGAAAGAAGAGGTACCGCCGTGACAGAGAAGCTGACTGTGTATGGCGCTCCCTGGTGTCCAGACTGTCGCCGCTCAAAACAGTTCCTCGGCGAAATGCGCGTTCCGTACGACTGGGTCGACATCGATCAGAATCCAGAAGCGGCGGAATTCGTGCGAGAGAAGAACGATGGCAAACAGATCATCCCCACCATCGTCTTTAGCGACGGCTCATTCCTCGCCGAGCCCGGCAACGACGAACTCGCGCGGAAGCTGGGACTGACGATGAAGGCCGAGCGTTCATTTTACGATCTCGTCATCATGGGCGGTGGGCCTGCCGGCCTCACGTCGGCGATCTACGCTGCTCGTGAAGGGCTGGACTGTCTCGTCATCGAGAAGAGCGCGTTAGGCGGCCAAGCAGCCGTAACCGAGCGTATCGATAACTATCCAGGCTTTCCTGACGGCATCGCTGGTAACGAGCTAACTGATCGTTTTATCCAGCAAGCGCGGCGCTACGAGGTCGAATTACTTTCGGCCGTTGGCGTGCAGTCGGTGCGGCGCCAGGACGGGTACCTGGTGACGGCTACCGAGACGGGGGAGGAGTATCGGTCGCACGCCGGCATTGTTGCGACGGGCTCCAGATATCGGCGACTCGGCGTGCCTGGGGAGGAAGACCTGATTGGCGCGGGGATCCATTTCTGTGCCACGTGCGATGGCCCGTTCTACAAGGGCGCGGATGAGCTCGTCGTGATCGGCGGTGGCAACTCGGCTCTTGAGGAAGGGCTGTTCCTGACGCAGTTCGCTGATCGAATCCGCTTTCTGGTCCGATCGTCAGAGCTGAGGGCGAGCGCGCTCTTGCAGGAGAAAGCGCGCTCTAAATCAATGATCGAGATCATGACGGACACCCAGGTGACGGAATTTCGTGCGAAGGGCGGAAAGCTCGACGCGATCGTTGCCAAGAATATCAGCACGGGCGAAGAGCAAGAGTTCCATCCCCAGGGAGCCTTCGTGTTCATTGGCCTGACTCCGAACACGGGGTTTCTCGAGGGGACCGTCGAGTTGGATCAGTGGGGCTTTGTCGCGACTGACGCGACGCTCCAGAGTTCGCTTCCCGGCCTATTCGCGAGCGGAGACGTTCGCGCTGGCAGCACGAAGCAACTTGCCAGTGCGGCGGGCGAAGGAGCGACCGCACTGATCATGGCGCGCCAATACCTCCAACAGTTGGGTGACGTGCCTGCACACACACAGGCTTCCTAGTACTGGCCAGGGCGATGCGGAGCGCCTCGTCGGCGACAAGACCGCTCCCAGTCCGGACGTCTTCTCCAAGGGTGGCATGACCCCTGACAGCACGCTGCAACATCCAGTTGCCAACAGGTAATCTGGGTTACGCGAGCTCAGCGGCTTCCGGCGTATCCTCGAAATAGCAGGACGTCGGAGGGAGAAGGACCTCCGGCGAGCGCCCCTGCGAATCTTAGCCCGCGCCTGGGGACCCTCCCCTCGCCACCAGACAGCCCCCGGCGCGGGCTCCTCTCAAACGTCGTGCAGCAAAGGAGTGCTTCTGTGTCGATAAAGATGGCGTCCGACTTCTTTGGGCTATTCTTCTATCTCTTAGTGATGGGAGGACTCGGCCCGGTGGATACTTCGAGCCGGGCCTAGACCCGCCAATCTCGTCGTTCGTCTTGAACGCCGAACGATGCCTTAAGCGGTCTCTTCGCCCCACACGCTGGTCCCGCGACCGGCCATCGCGGGTAGAGGACAGTCGAGGTGATGTGCGTTAGCAGCCCTATGGTTCTGCTGCCTATGCCGCCGATTCTTCCAGGCAAGGAATGTCCGCTGAGGCGCCACCATCCAATAGCCTGGTGATTTCCGGCCGTTCGAGCGTCTCCTGCTCAAGCAGTCCACCCGCGAGGCGGGCCACTGCGTCCCAGCGTTCCGTCAGAGTTGCCTTCGCCCGCTCGTATGCCCGCTCGAGGATGCCGCTGATCTGCTCATCGATTTTCAGCGCGGTACCCTCGGCGTACTCCTGTCGCTGGGTCCAGTCTGGGAAGCCATTCGTGTTTGAGGTGAATGTGCGCAGGCCCAGTTCGTCGCTCATCCCGTATTGCGTCACCATGGCCCGGGCGAGCGCCGTCGCTCGTTCCAGGTCGTTCGCGGCGCCGGTTGTAATGCCGCCGCAATTCAACTCTTCGGCAGCCCGGCCACCCAGCAGCCCGGCGATCTCTTCTTCAAACGTCTCCTTGGAGCGAAGCACCCGCTCCGTCTCTGGCAGAGATATCGTGTAGCCAAGTGCTTTGCCTCGAGAGATGATGCTGATCTTGTGCACCGGGTCCGTGTTGGGCATCGACTCCATCACAAGCGCATGGCCGGCTTCGTGGTAGGCAACGATGCGGCGTTCCCCAGCGCTGAGAACGCGGCTGGTGCGCTCAGGCCCAGCGACGATGCGTTCGAACGCTGCATTCAGCTCCTTCGAGCCGATGGCAGACGCGCCCGTACGCGCCGCCAGGATGCCGGCCTCGTTCAAGAGATTCTCAAGGTCGGCGCCTGCAAGCCCTGCCGTCAGCTTGGCGATCGCGGACAGATCGGCGTCGGGGGACAGCACCTTGCCACGCGCATGCACGCGCAGAATCGCCTCACGCCCTGCCACGTCTGGCGGGTCCACCATCACCGTGCGGTCGAACCGGCCCGGTCGAAGCAACGCCGGGTCAAGGACGTCCGCGCGATTCGTGGCGGCGACGACGATGACGTTGGTCTCGTTCTCGAATCCGTCCATCTCCACCAGAATCTGATTCAGCGTCTGCTCCCGCTCGTCGTTGCCACCGCCCAGGCCGACGCCGCGGCGCCGGCCAACCGCGTCGATCTCATCGATGAAGATAATGGCTGGCGAGGCCGCTTTGGCCTTCTCGAAGAGGTCGCGTACCCGTGACGCGCCCGCACCCACGAAAAGTTCGACGAACTCCGAACCCGAGATGCTGAAGAACGGAACGCCCGACTCTCCCGCCGCGGCTCTGGCCAGCAGCGTTTTGCCTGTGCCCGGCGGCCCAACTAAAAGGACTCCTTTTGGCACGTGGGCGCCCAGCCGCGCGAACTTCTCGGGAGTCTTCAGAAATTCGACAACCTCCTGCAGTTCCAGCTTCGCTTCCTCAATACCGGCCACGTCATCGAACACCACGGATGGCTTAACGCCATTGACGCCGGTGAGCCTCGCCTTGCTCTTGCCAATGTTGAGCAGTCCGCCGCCCGAGTTGCGCATTTGGCGAAAGATCACGAATCCGATGACCACGAAGAACAAGATGGGCGCGATGCCGAGAACTACCGCCAAGGTCGCACCGAACCCCGAGCCTTCCTTCTCGATCTCAATCTCGATCTTTTGCAGCGCTTCTTGCGTTACGCCTAATTGCTGGAGCGTCTCAAGCGCGCTAGTCGATTCTTCCTTTCGGCTCTCGATCTTCGAGCCGTCCGCCCGTTCCAGCGTTAGCTGGTCACCTTCGACGATGAGGCGCTCAGCTTGTCCGGCCTGCACCTCAAGCGCAAACGTGCGAAGAGATACCTCTTCCGCGCCGCCCCCTGAGCCGCCGCGGACGAACTGGCTCAGCGTCAGAACGGCAATCACGCCGATCACCGCGAACGCCCACCAGGGGATTCTGCGATTAGGTTTCTTGTCTGCTTCCTCGTCCATGGTGGCCTCTCTCTTCGCTTACTTCTCTCTGTAGGTGAGACGCTTCAACGGTGGCGTTCCTTACCCGAAGATGGCGTCAGCGCGGAGCAGCCCACCTCGGGAGGTGGGCTGCTCTTACGGCGAAGGTTAGCGCTGGTAGGTGGTAACGCGGTTGAGATCCTTCGCTTCAGTCCTCTGATTACGCCGCCATGAGTGTCGGCACGCCGTCCTCTGCTTCCGCCACCGCCGGCGGCCGGACAACCTCCTCGTACGTGGATCCATAGATGCGCCGATACTCTTGGTCGATGAGCAGGTCGATGCCATCCAAGTGGCCCGCGCGCTCGCGCCGGCGATCGTCCCAGAGGTTGCTAAGCTCCTGTGAAATCTCGGCGATCCGTAGCCGGTTGCTTGCGTGAGCCGCGCCACGGCCCGCTAGTCCGTAGAGGCGCGCCCGCTCTGCCGTCACCTGATTGATCTGCTCCAGGATTGCTGTGTTTGCGGCCATTGGTATCCTCGTTTCGTCTTCTTCTCTCTCGTTCAATCTACAGACGCATCGTGATGGCCGTTCCTTACCCGCCCATCTACGCCTGACGTATAATTAATTCAACGGTGATTCACATGGAACAAACCGCAGAGACCACACTTCGTGACAACGAATCCTGGCTGGCAGACCTCGGTGCGGACGGGACTCGCCAAGAGGCTGCGCTGATCGAACTGCGCGAGTACATCCATCGGGGCCTCTTCGCGTTCCTCCGCGAGAGTCGCAGCGACATGGCCAGGCGCGACGCAGAGGACGTGCGCCAGCTCGCCGAGGACTTCACGCAAGAGGCGCTGCTCAAGATTCTACGGAGCTTGCCCGCGTTTCGCGACGAGAGCCGGTTCACGACCTGGGCGATGAAGGTCGCGATACGTGTTGCAATCAGCAGCCTGCGCCGGGCTGCCTTCAAGGACCTCTCACTCAACGAACTACAGGCGCGAGGTTCGACAGTCGAGCCGGCGACCGACGCGGTGGTACGGCCAGCGGCGCTCCCCGACCCACAGCTGGAGGCGGAACGCAAGGAGCTGTTCGCAGCTCTCCAGGAAGGCGTCCAGTCAGTGCTAAGCGAGCGGCAGCGTACTGCCTTCCTCGCCACGAATGTCGATGGCGTTCCCATCGAGATCGTGGCGAAGCTCATGAACAGCAATGCTAACGCCCTCTACAAGATGGTGCATGACGCAAGGAAGAAGCTGCGTGCGTTCCTCATCGACTGTGGCTTCACGTTCGACCGGGTGGCGCCCCTCTTTGAGAGTGGTTGAAATGAACGGCGAGACGAAGCTACCGGACAAGCAGACAGAAGCAGCCGCCATGATGATCCGCGGCATCCTCGCCGCGGACGGCGAAGCGCTCGGCTGCGAGGAGTGTTTCGAACTTCTTGACCGATGCGCCGAGCTAATTGAGGCTGGTCAGGACCTCGCGGAAGTTTTCCCAGAGGTTAAGAAACACCTCAACGATTGCGAGTGTTGCAAAGAAGAGTTCGAGGCGCTGCTAACCGCGTTGGAGGCGGTTCAGCAGCCTAGCACTTAGGCTGGCTGGCTTGGCTTAACACCGGTACCAACTCCACCGCCGCGTTAGCTCCGCATACTGTCAGCAGTCGTGAGAGAGCCGGCCGGCCAGTCTTGGCTGACGCCTCGGCCGTCCGACGTTGCGCGCAAGTTGGGCGAACCCAGCTTCCCCAGTGGCCACGTCCCGCGGGCCACGCTCCTTCAGGGATTTCTCAGCTCCCTCGCGGGTGAGGCCCCCTGACGGGGCCTCGTCGTTGTGACGCTCTTGCACGTGAGTGCTGTGGTCCGGCCACCCCGGCGCTTCGTTCAAGCCCAAAGACCGTTCGATGAAGGTCCAACCTAGCTCTGGCTAGGCTTCTACCTAGCCACGCTAGGCATTTGCCTCAGCGAACGCTTCCTCCATCTGCTCCAGGGTGATGAGACCATTGTGCACTTGCGTCACCACACCATCAGGGTCGATGAAGACGCTCACGGGCATTCCGAGGCCACGAAACTCGTCGTACAAAGTGTCATCTGGGTCCAACCCGTTCACAGGGAACGTGATTCCGCGTTCCCCATCCGAACTGGTCAGATCATCCAGGAAGGCTTGTGCCCGTCCAAGCGGCTCCGCTCTGTTCAACGCGATGACGACCAAGTCATCGGGGTGCCTGCCCTGAAGCTCCTGAATGTCAGGTAACTCCCGCTTACAAGGACCACACCACGAAGCCCAGAATGTCACATACACAACGTCGCCTCTGAAGTCCTCCAACCTGTGTCGATTTCCGTCGAAGTCGGACACTTCGAAATTCCTTGCCAGCTTGCCTGCCTTCGGCCCGACATCAAGGCCTGGCCGCCCGGGCGCGGGAGACGTGTCTAGGAGCAGTGCGTCCTCGATGCCTTCACCGCCCGCCTGGTTGCCGAGCACGCCGAGAAACGCCAGCACCAACATCGCGCTGCCGACGATCACGACCAGACCGGCAAGCGCCTTCAGCCGCCTTTTGAGATCTACGACCCTTGGGTGGGCGGTCCAGCTTTCGGCCATGTTATACCTCCGATGAGACGTCGCCGAGGAGTCCGAAGTTGAAAAGCGTATTGAGGTTGATCAGGCTGTCCGTGAAGATCAGGATGCCCACGACGATGATCAGAGCCCCGCTCGCATAGTTCACCACGCCTATATAGCGCTTGACTCGATTGTAGATAGGCTTGACACGATCGTAGGCCAGTCCCAGCGCCAGGAAGGGAATGGAGAGGCCCGCCGCATACGCCAACAGCAGTAATCCGGCCTGCGCAACGGTTCCGCTGGATACTGCCAGGGCGAGGATTGCCCCAAGCGTAGGCCCAATGCACGGGCTCCAACCAGCAGAGAACGCGGAACCCACGAAGAAGGATCTCGCGTACCCGATCTTCGCTCCGCTCCCGACTTCCAACCGGCGTTCCATGTCCAGAATGGGGATGGTGATCACCCCCGATAAGTGGAGCCCTAGAATGATCAGTGTGCCGCCGGCAAACTGAAAGATGAGGCCTTGTTGGTCTCTGAGGAAAAATCCCAAAATCCCGAGCGAAATGCCGAAGAGCACGAACACCAGAGAAAATCCGCTCACGAAGCTGACCGAGTGCAGGAACGGCGACGGAGGTGAGGCCCGGCTCTCTTGAGCGAGCGTGCCATCGACCGCGGCCTGAGCAGTGCTGGGCGCGCTTGCTCCTTCCAGAGACGCACCCGTCAGGTATCCGAGATAGGCGGGGATCATCGGTAGGATGCACGGGGAGGCAATGGACAGAAGCCCTGCCACAAACGCTACCAGTATGCTAATGCCGCCGATTTCTAGCGCACCCACCGCACACTCCTTCTCTTGCAGACACGGCCAACGGCGGTCCTGTCACTTCTTGCTTGAGCTTTCTCGTGCACGCGCGTTAGACGCCTTCGGAACCTCGCTTCTTACGCGGTATTTCTTGGCCCTAGCCCCATTTCGGGCGATTTGCGAGACGCGAACCAGTGCTATAGTTCAGCGTCGCGTCCCAGTAGGGCTTCTTGCGCCTGGGCGGCGAGTCCCGGAGCGGACGAACGATACACATTGGAGGGACACTGCTTGGCGTTAGGAATCTGCGAACATTGTGGAGCTGCCTTCCGTGGCGAAGCAGCCCATTGTCCTGGCTGCGGTGAAGCGCTCGAGCCCCGGGGAGACATTCGGCGGCTTCCTCAAGAGGTCGTGCTGGGCTTCGTCGATCACGCAGAGGAACTGCTCGCTGGAACCGCGCTCAAGCAGGCCACCCTAGCGTTCGCCGGGGGCTCCTTCATCGCCTTCGGTGCGATGCTCTCGGTCGTGCTCACAGTCGGAATCGAGCAGGAAGGGCTCGCGAGGCTGCTCCTTGGACTTGGATTCGCGGCCGGCTTCACGCTGGTCATCCTGTCTGGAGCAGCGCTGTTCACTGAGGTCAATGTCCTGTTACCCGAGATGTTCCTTCGCCGGCCGCGAGACCTTTGCAGGCAGTGCTGGCGCTTCTGGGTGATCGTCTACTTTGGCAACGCAGCCGGTGCGTTGTTCGTCGGCGTGCTGATCAACGGCGCTCAGATTATCGGGCCTGAACAGCACGAGCGCCTTGCCGAGCTGATCGGCGAAAAGATGCAGCTCATGGATTTAGGAATCGAAGGTTGGTTCGCCGTCTTGATCTCGGGAATCCTGGGAAACTGGCTCGTGGGCATGGCGGCGTTTTTGGCGACGGCTGCTCGCACAATTTCGGGTAAGATTCTCGGCATCCTCTTCCCCATCGTCGCATTCGTTGCGATGGGGCTTCAGCACTCGCCGGCTAACATGGGCTACTTCTCTATCGGTCTCATTCACGGAGATGTAGGAGTTGGGTGGGGAGAGGCGATCTGGTGGAATCTAGTGCCGGCCACCCTCGGCAACCTCGTCGGCGGAGCCGTTCTCGTGGCTCTCCTCTTCTGGTATGCCTTTGGCCAACATCCTGAGCGCCGGAAGGCTCTTCAGAAAGCTGACGATCTGGCCAGAGGAAGCTAGCAGGCCCCAAGCTAACCGATACTCGCGCCAAGCCCCCTGCCCCCGGACAGTACCAATATTCAGACCGCCGTTTAACGCGTGACCGGCAGTACATGAACTGGCGTTCGGTCGTGCGACACTGGGGCCAACAAGAGAAGGGGAGCAGAAAGCGAAGCAGGGAAATGAACACAGGCATCTACTACAACAACATCACGAAGGAGATCACGAGCGTCACCAATAGCGATCTCCCCTCCGAAGCCGGATGGAGGCAGCTAACCGACGATCCACAGCTAGGCCTGCTGGCGGTCCGGGCCCTCCTGGTAGATCGCGGCCTCGTGGACGAAGATACGACAGTCTACTGGCACCTCCCTCAGCCGGACCAGGCCGGGGGTCCCGCCCTTGTCTGCGCCCAAACCGAAACGGAAAAGAAGACCGGGGGGCGGCTAAGCCGGCTCTGGTCAAATCTGCGGGGCGGCCATCAACGGCAGCTCCCAACATCTTCAGCGAAGGGTTCCGTATGATGCGGCGCAAGTCTTTCCTATCGCGGAGCAATTAGTAAACGCACGGCCCAACCGGCGCGCAGCGGGTGTTCATCATCAACGGCGTGCTGGTTGGGCCTCTCCGTCGGAGAAAACGGTCCCCGGGTCACTCCGCCATAGAGTGTATGGCACTGCCCCTTCCGGCTCGTCAACGGCCGGGCAGGCCGGCGGTGAATGTCTCGACGTGTTCGCGCCGGATGAGCGCCACATCCTCTAACATGCCGCACTCCCGCAGGAACGCACCTAGCTATGGGGCCGCGTTGGTGTGCCGCTTGGCCGTCTTCTCTGATCGACGGGCCGCTCGCAGGTAACGGCCGAAGCTGGCGACGGCGTCCCCGACGTTGACACCGCTGCCCGCCGGTGGTTCACTATGAAGAAGACGCTTGTCCCATGAAGGCCTGCCTATGGGTCGTTTTGCCCTCCTAGCCGATGGTACAGTTGTCGTCTGTGTAAGCGGCTTGTTTCAGCCTCTCGCCCTAGTATCATCTCTAATCGTATCCTCCCATGCGTCCCCGTAGCTCAGTGGACAGAGCGGCTGCCTTCTAAGCAGCGGGTCGAAGGTTCGAATCCTTCCGGGGGCGCCACACTCATCTTCTAGATACGATCTACGCCTCTCCAGGTCACGCCGCGCCTCCCGCGACGTCTGCCACAGCGCTCAGCCAGCTGATGACTGCACGACCGATGATGTAAGATAGCCCTGCCATGGAAACGCGCACCCAGTACGCGGAGACGAGAGGGGGCGTGAGCGTCGTCACCATGAGTAGGCTCGTGATTCTCGCCGGACTCTTGGTGGCGTTTGCGCTCGCGGCGCCAGGAAGCACCACGGCCACGTCTCTCCACGAAGTCAAGGAGTTCACGGGGGACGGCTCCACGTTCAACGACGACTTCGGCCAGAGCGTGGCGGTCAGCGGCGACACCGCAGTTGTGGGCTCGCCGTTAGAGAATGCCTTCCGAGACAACTACGGCGCGGTCTATGTCTACCAGCGTGACAGGGGCGGAGCGGGCAATTGGGGCGAGGTGACCAAACTCCAGACCGTTGATCGGGTTAATGGCCTCGGCGCGAGCGTGGCGATCAGCGGTGACACGGCCGTCGTCGTGTCTGGCATCGCTGCGTACGTGTTTGACCGCGATGAGGGCGGCGTAGACAGCTGGGGCCAGGTGGCCACGCTGAAACCGAACGCGCAGTTCACAGGTTTTCCCCGCAGGGACGTGGCGATCAGCGGCGACACCATAGCGTTCGCTGGGCTCGTCAGCGATGCTATCCCTAACACTAGAGCGGTGTACATTTATCAGCGTAACGAGGGCGGCGCGGACAACTGGGGCGAGGTAACCAAGCTCACGGGCTCCAGCGCGGAACCCTTCGATGGCTTCGGCGCCAGCATGGCCGTCAGCGATGACACAATCGTGGTCGGGGCACCGGAGCGGATCGGTGGCAGCAGCCCACCTACGTCGAACGGTGTTGCCTACATCTTCGAGCGTAACCACGGCGGCGATGACAACTGGGGTGAGGTGAAGAAGGTCACCGGCTCAGATACTGAACCGGGCGACGTATTCGGCGGCAGTGTGGCGGTCAGCGGCGAGACGGCAGTGGTTGGCGCGTATCGCATCTCCACTCATCCCACCTCCTGCTGTACCGGGGCGGCGTACATCTTCCACCGCAACCAGGGCGGGACCGACAACTGGGGCGAGGCGAAGAAGATCACCTCCGCAGACGGCGGCCGGTTCGGCGCCAGCGTAGCGGTTGACGGCGAAATCGCGGTCGTCGGCGCGTGGCGCGCAGAATTGGCATATGCGTTCCAGCGTCACGTTGGTGGAGAAGACAACTGGGGCCAGGTAGCACAGCTCAGCGCCTCCAACGCCGGGTTTCAGGACTTCTTCGGCTCTAGCGTGGCGGTCAGTGGGGACACCGGCATCGTCGGCGCGCCCGGCGAAGACGGTGCCCCAATCAAAGGGTGTTGCGGCTCGGCATACGTGTTCGACCTGCTGCTTCCCAAGCCTAGGCTAACCGGCGACGCCAGCTGCGACGGCATCGTAACTGCAGTCGACGCCGCTCTCATCCTCCAATTTAGAGCTGGCCTCATCGTGTCGGTGCCCTGCCCGGACGACGCGGATGCCGACAAGGACAGCGATATCGACAGCATCGACGCCGCGCTCATCCTGCAGTTCACCGCAGGGCTGCTTAACAGCCTGCCACCGTAGCACACAAAAGGCCACAGCCTCATCGCGTGCTATCGAGGCCCACAGGCGCGTGAGTCCTAGCGACAGGCTGCGTTAGCCGCAGCCGGCGAACGCGGTCGCGGCAGCGTCTGGTCTTCACGCTTCAGCCCAACCCGGAAAGTGCCGATAATCGCACTAGGAAGGTGCGTTCAACCCCGATGAAAGAACGAAATGCGTTACGGATTATTCAGCGCGACAAGCTGATCCTTGCACTGGATACTCAACTGAAGCGGGCCATCCAGGACGACGAAAACTTCTCCGTGATCGCCTGCGTAGCCCAGGGACTTCCAGACGAAAACTTCGATGACATCATCTCCGTAGCAGAGGTATGTCTGCGGGCTGCCTTGCGGGACAACGACCGGTCCGGCCGGCTAGACCGCTCGACGATCATCATGGGGCTTCCAGGTACGTCCCTCCACGAGGCAAAATCGCTCGCCTCTCGCCTCATCGGCGACTTCAGTCTGCGTGCCGCACACCTTCGGCCCATATCATGGCGGACCGGCATTACAACGTTTCCTCAAGACGGGGTTCGGGTGCAGGCACTCATCGATGCGGCGATCGAGGCCGCGCAGGACGCCAGGATGAACTACTCTCGCAAGGGCCTCAGCCAAGCCTGGCTGGCGACTCTTCCGAGCGCACCGTCCAGGCCCACAAGCGACTGAGTCCTAGCGCCAGGCTGAGGTAGCGTCTGGCAGCGTCCTCAAGTAGCGAGTTGTTCCCAGCTGCCGATCCGGAAGCTGCGCTCAGTTAGACTGCCGGACGGACCGGCTAGTGAGTGCGGGCGTCAATCGTCCTCCTCACCAATCCGTTTCGCGAGGAAGGCCGTCTGCATGGCGATCTCTTCGAGCGTGAATGGCTCCGTCTGCTCTCTAAGATGCTTGATAACGGCGGAGTGATTGATCCGGTAGACGTTCCTGCGTCCGTTCTTGGCGTGCGACGCAATGCCGTCCTCTTCCAGCGCCCGTACGATGCTGATGACAGTTCGCTCGGTCAGCCCGACAGCCGTCGAGATATCGCGAAGCGTGCTGTTGGGATGGATCGCCACGTGCAGAAGAACAACGGCATGATTCGTCAGAAACTTCCATGCTGGCATGGAGTACGGCTCGTTTCCAGCGGGACGCTATCCGCTTACTTGTCGCGGCCAGCCGGTAGATCAGCCGCTAGATCGAATGGTACCAGGCCGCCCATCACGAACAGATAGGCAAACAGTCCAAACATGTCGGAAGCGAACTTCATTGACAACGACCTCCTCAAGTCAGATCATCACGCTCTCGCAGGCTTCGGCGAAGCCGCTGCTTTCAGCATGCCGTGCCCGTGTTACGGCGAGGTTATGCGCTTGTTTCGTCTTGGTGAAATTCACGGAAGTTACGTTTGCCGGCAGGCCGAGTAGAGGGGCGGGTTATCACACAGCCGTTAATTGCCGAACATCCAATAGAGCCCTGATTTCAGGGAGGAGACGCAGTATGGATCCTACGAATCGCGGAAGCCAGCCTCTCATCGTGGGCGGGGACGAGTTCATGGCTCGCCTTGCTGACGAGATCGTCCGCAGCGATCGCTACGAACATCCCTTCGCGATCCTCACACTGCAACCGCCCGCAGGGGCGCAAGACTTTGGAGACCTGACCGGCCGCTGGCTGGATTCGCCCGCGAGCGGCCTCACGAGAGGCTGCGACGTTGTAGCGGTGTTGGACGATGGTCCGATGTTGATCATCATGCTCCCCGAGACTGACGTTTCGGGAGCTGGATCAGTGCTGGAGCGCCTGCGCTCCGCCATCGCCGAAACGGAGCAGGAGTGGGAGTTCGGCCTGTTTGAGTATCCACAGAACAAAGCGCAACTGCAGGAGTTGATAGAGAAGGCAGCCTGATGACAGCAGACGACCTTGAGCGAGAGATCGAACGCCACCAGGAGACAATGGAAGCTCTCCGCGAGAGCCAGGAAACCGTGCGCGCTCTCCTCGATGCCACCACGGAAACGGCGCTCCTCATCGATCTAGATGGAGGAATCCTCGCCCTCAACGAAGTAGCGTTCGAACGGCTACGCCGCCTCTCCCGCAGACCCGTCGGCGACAGGCGCGTGGAGCTGGTTGGGCGTAACGTCTTCGAGCTGTTCCCGCCAGGGTTGGGGGAGCAGCGGAAAGCGCGCAACGACGCCGTCATCCAGTCCGGCGTACCAGCCCGCTTTGAAGATGAGCGGGCAGGGCGGTGGATGGACAACACGATCTATCCGATCTTCGATGCTGACGGCAACGTCGCGAAACTGGCGGTCTTTTCTTACGATATCACCGACCGGAAGTGGTCCGAGCTAACGCTGCACCGCGCGCTGCGTGAGGAGCAAGAGCGCGCCAGGCTCGATCCGCTCACCGGGGCCTTCAACCACCGCGCAATCGTCGAGGAGCTGCAGAAGCTCATACAGCGCGCGGAAGGCGCCGCGCCCTTTGCGGTCCTGATCGTCGACCTGGATGGACTGAAGTCAATCAACGACGGTTATGGCCATCCCATGGGCGACGCCGCCCTGGTCGTGGTCGCCGATGCGCTGTTCCGCGACCGCGCGATCGTAGGGCGCTACGGCGGCGACGAATTCGTCGTGGCCCTTCCTGGCGCTGACATGGCACGGGCGGAGCAATACAAGGCCGACGTTGTGGCGGCGCTCAAAGCCTCCGAGATAGTCGACGAGGGCAGCGGGCAGCGCATTCCTGTCATGGCGAGCATAGGCATCGCCGTTCATCCTGACGACGCCAAGGCTGTCTCGTCGCTGATCGAAAAGGCGGACGACGAGATGTACGCCCAGAAGCGACAACGTCCTGTGATCCGGCCCCGG
>JADFRJ010000208.1 GCA_022561355.1 Chloroflexota bacterium
GGGCGGTGCCGTCAATCACTTCGCCCGCGAAGTGCACATGGACGAGATCGCGGAGGCCACTGGCATCGACCCGGTGGAGCTTCGCCTGCGTAACCTGCGCGAGCCGCGCTTCAGGAGGGTGCTGGAGACCGCAGCCGATGCTTTCGGATGGGAGGCGAAGCGGCCGCCATCGAAGCGCGGGGTGGGCGTCGCGATTGGGCTCGATGTCGGTAGCTACATCGCCACGTGCGTAGAGCTGGACGTGCGGGGAACTGAGGTCCGTGTTGAGCGGGTGACAGCAGCGCTCGACTGCGGACTGACCGTGAACCCAGAGGGCGCAAGGAATCAGACTGAGGGTGGGATCGTCATGGGCATGGGGACGGCGCTTTATGAGGCGGTCGAATTCCAGGCGGGGAGGGTGTTGACCGCGGGCTTCGCTCGCTATCGGGTACCGCGGATCAATAACGCTCCCCAGATCGAGACGCTCCTCGTCGGCGACCCGGAGACGCCTTCGACGGGCGCGGGCGAGCCAGGGATCGTGCCGATCGCGGCGGCGATCTCCAACGCGGTGTTCGACCTAACGGGAGAGCGGCACAGAGAGCTGCCGATCCAACGGCATCTGCGCTAAGGGGTGGAGTCCGGCGGTGGCGGCCCGAGCAATACGGCCAGCGGCACGCGCACTACCTGCGAAGCCAGACCGTCCGTGATGTAGACGTTCTCCTCGGCGGGGTCGACGGCGATGCCAATTGGGCGAGACGTGCCCGCTTGCGAGGGCAGGCTCCAGGCCGCGATCTCTTCGCCGTTCGCATTGAAGATGAGGATGTTGCCGTTCGCGGGGTCGGTCGCGAGTACGGTGCCGTCCGCGAGGGCGACGATGTAGGCGCGGTCGGTGGTGCCTCTGCTGCCCCAGGACTCGACCTCGAACTCGCTGCTGTACCGCATTTGGCTGTCGAAGCGCTGGATGCGCTTGTTCCAGTAGTCGGCAACGTAGATGGCGCCGCTGGAGCTGATGCTGATGCTGGATGGCTCGCTGAACTCGCCGCGGCCGTCGCCTTCCTCGCCGATGATGCGCTGGAGGTTGCCGCTCTGGTCGTAGATGCCCAAGCGCTTGTTGCCTGTATCGACGACGATCAGGTTGCCGTCAGCCATCACGGCGATGTCGCGGGGACCAAAGAGGCCGCCGATGTTGAACGCCACGTCGAGCTGCAGTTCCGCGCTGAACCGCTGGATACGGTGGGCCCAGGTATCGGCTACGTAGATTGCTCCGCCGGCGCCCAAGGTCATGCCCCAGGGCCCATCGTCGACTTCGTATTTATCGTTCCTCGGGTTGGCGAATTGGCCGGCGTTGTTGCCAGATTCGCCGATGCTGGTGACGGTGCCGTCCGGCGCGATGATCTGCACGCGATGATTGAGCGTATCGACGACATAGACGTTGCCTAATGCGTCGACTTCGACGTCGGCCGGTTGTGACACCTGGCCCAACTCCGTGCCGAGCCTCGCGAGCACGGTGACGCTCTCAGCAGGCAGCTCTGGCGCCCGCAATCTGACACCTGGAGCCTTGGGCGGGAACACAGGGGCGGAGAACTCCTTGGGGATGTAGGCGATCATGTTCGGCGTAGACGTCGCGTTCTTGACTTCGCGGTCGACGAAGAACCTGCGCCACGTGTCGAAGAGGT
This sequence comes from Chloroflexota bacterium, assembly GCA_022561355.1. GTDB lineage: Bacteria > Chloroflexota > Dehalococcoidia > DSTF01 > RBG-16-68-14 > SZUA-185. The sequence continues at coordinate 1,656 of JADFRJ010000208.1, forward strand.
CTCCGTTCACAACGTCGGCGAGGAACTCCTTGGTCTCGAGGTTTTTGTAGAGTTCGGGGAACCACCACATATGCGTGTAGGGGATACCTTCGTGGTAGCGGTCCAAGAACGGCTCCATCTTGGACTGGTTTGACGTACCGACAAGGACGATCGCGCCGGGTTCAGGCGAGAAGTCATCGGTGAAGTTGCTGTATTCCACGTTGTTGTAGTCGCGGACGTACCAGGGCCACGGCCAGATGTTGTTTGTCTGATCGATGATGATCTTGGTGTCCTTGCCGAGGCCGCTCTCCTCCGCGGCGCTGAAGACGTTGTCAGCGACGAGCCCCAGTCCCGCGGAGCCCTGCGCGTAGATAAAGATCTCCGGCGGCACGCCGTTGGGGGTGCCTTGGTCGAACGCGGCTGTGCCGCTTGCGCGAATGGTGAACACCATGAGGACGCTGAACAGTCCGACGCCGGCTACCTGGCCGGCCGTTCGCCACGAGACGTTCGCTACTACCCAGGCAACGCCAACGAGCGCGCCGAAGGAGAAGAGCCAGGCGAGAACGGATAGTCCGGATACCGGCCCGGAGGCCAGGAACACCAGCGTGGCCACTACCGCTAGCAAGGCCACACCTGCCAGCGGCCCGGCCACGCGCGGATCGAGGGTCGTCCGCGTTTCACCGTTGGCGTCTCGCTCCGACTTGCGGATGCGGAGCGAAGAGAGCATGTCGTTCAGCACCTTCGCGGACAGAAGCACGAGCGGAAGGGCCAGATGAACTGTGAGCCACGGCATCTTCTCCCCGGCAACGGTGAGGCCGAATAAGATCGATAAGGTCCAGAAGAGCAGGAACCTCGTGAACCAATCGACCTCCAGGAACAGCACGGAGCCGATGGCGATGACGAACGCGAGCTGAATACGATACTCACTGATGACGCCAAGCGAACTGTCCGAGATCAGGCTGAGCGTGGCGATCAGGATGAGGGCGGCCGCGGCCAGCAGACGCTGTTCCAGCTTGCCTCTGAACGCATAGAACATAGCGCCGCCCAGGGCGAAGATCAGTGGCAGGAACTCGTAGACGGGCAGGAGCATGAAATAGTAGTAGTCGGGTTGGCCACCGCGCCGGACTTCCTGCTGCCCGAGCCAGTAGTCCATCGAGCCCCAGATGCCTGTCCAGAAGCCCGGCATGTTGGTGAAGAAGCCGGTGAAGAGTAGTACGAAGACGGCGTAGAAGGCGATGCTCGCGATGAGCCAGACGCGCCAGTTCCACAACAGGCCAATATAGGCCCCGCCAAGGATCAGGAGGAGGGCCGTCCAACGCATGACGTCGCCTTCGGCCATGTAGCCATTGTCTGTGATGAACGGGAGCTTTTGAATCGCGGCGGAGAACTGAGGCGCCGTCAGCGTGCCAAGGATGATCAGGATCGGTACCGCCGCGGGCATTTCGGTCAGTGAGAATCGCTTGCGAACGCCCTCCGTGACGGACCAGACAGCGGCGATCAGCCAGGCCGTGGGGATGGTCACGATATAGGCGAGAGCTATCTGGGGAGGGCTCATTTCGCGAGAGGCGCGCACCTGCTGAACGATCTGCGTTGCCAGGAGCACGTTCACGAACACAAGAAGGAAGGCCGCGATGATAGGCGTCACCTCCTTCGCGGCGAAGCTCAGCGCCAGCAACGGCGCCATGGCGATCAGCCAGCCGCTCTTGCGGTCCTCCATGTAACGCCAGATGCAGATGACGATCGCGAGTGTGAAAAACGCGACGTAGATGTCGTTGCGCGCGAAGCGGCTGAAGTAGAGGAGCGCGGGCGAAATTGTCAGCATGCCGGCCGCCACGAACGCGCCGACCGTCCCGAGTTGGCGGCGCAGCAGGAAGGGCAGCCCTACGAGTGCGATGCCGAAGAGGGCGGGGAAGAGCCTGGACGTGTAGTTGTTGTCACCCAAGACGATGAACGTGGCGGCGGTACCGAAGTACTGGAACGGCCCGTGATAGACCGGGTCGTGAATGTACTTCGTACCCTGCGTGATGTCCCAGGCGAACTTGAGGTGGATGCTCTCGTCATGATGGATCGCGCGCTCGCCGAGGTCCCAGAGCCGCAGTCCCGCGGCTAACGCGACAATCGCGGCGATGAGGAGAACGTACCAGTAGCGGCTCACGAAGCTGGCGAGGTCTCCCGTTGGGAGCTTGCGGTCGCCGAAGTAGTTGCTTAAGCGTTCGCCTGTGGTCGACATGCTACCTGGTGACCTCAGATGTAGAGGCGGAGCGGACTCGGTAGATGGCAACTTCTCCTGGGAACGCGAGTTCGAACAGTTCAGTCATCTCGGGAAGCGTGACGCCGGTGTACGTCGAATGCTCTCTTCTTCCAACCACGACATAACGGATGTTGTACTTCTCGATGATCGATCTTACCGTATTGACATCGTTGCTGGTGTAGAGCGCTTGCAGATCCTCAGTCCGTCCCTCTTGCAGCTTGCTGTCGCCGCGCCACTGCAGCTCGTGGCCGGGCCACTGCAATAGCGTTGGCAAGCCGGTCGACGCGGAGATGCGGCCGCCCTCAGAATAGTCGCCGCCCAGCGCCTCGGCGATCACGGGCTGGCCGTCGCGGTCGTTCAGCCAGTCGATGGCCTCGAGTTCTGCCGGATCGATGCGCTCCAGGCCGTTGAGCGTCCGCGGGAGGTTGAAGTCGTTCGTGCGGTTGAACGTCGCCATCACTGGGTAGACGAACGCGCCAAGCAGGACGGCGGCGACGGCAACTCCCCAGACGCCGCGCCACTTGATGAGGCTGGCCGAGCCGGCTTCGGGTGGCTGCCAGAGCAGCGTAACCGTGCCGCTAATGGCGAAGAAGGTCGCTCCGCCGATCAGCGTCCCGAAGACACGCGTCAGGGCGTCCGGCATGATGAAGAAGCCGAGTCCAGCGCCCATT
>JADFRJ010000020.1 GCA_022561355.1 Chloroflexota bacterium
AAGGATGCCTCTGACCAGGTTCAGATGGGGCCCTAGTCGCCCTGCGGAGTCCTTGGCCCATTCCACTAAATGGTGCGGCCGTAACTGATGCCAACGGTCACTGACCATCCGGGATCCCACTCCGGGGCCGGAACAGGCCAGCCAGCAGGTCAGCACCGCGAGGTGTTGCCGCTCGTACATTTTAAAGGGCAGCTTTCGCAGCAGTTCATCGAGCAGCACCGCCAGCAGGGGGCGGTTCTTGCGCAGAGGTTCGGCCACGATGTAGGCGAACGTACCCAACCCCGGCAGCGCCGACAGCACGGCCACCGTGAGTGTGTGGACCTTTCGCGCCCCGCGCAGCTCCTCTCCCGAAACGCGCCCGAAAAGCGCCCTAACCTCTATCCTGATCCGGAAGAATATCGTCCATACAAAGCGCGCGATGCTACCCAGGGGGAACCGCAGGGGAACGCTGATCGCGATGTGCGCTCCGAGATGCCCCAGAACCGCGAGCGTCTCCGGGGCTTCCAGGCTGCGCAGGGCCATATCCGCTTCTTCTCGATCCAGGCTGCCTTCCTCTACGAGCCGTTCTATAGCGCCGCGCGCCCACTTGGTGGCCACCTCTCGTCCTCCGCGCGCAGTCTGGATCGCTCGGTAGATGGTTGGCGGCCACAGCAGCTTCAGCGGCCAAACGAGGATGCCGCCGACGGTCATCACAGCCCGCAGCAGCTTGGACCAGATCCGCAGCTCCGTCGCCTGCCACTCCTTAGCGCACTCCTCGTACTCATCAGTCGCTTCCCGCAGTTCGCGAAGGCACGCTGGCCCCACGGCAGCTTCGATTTCGCTGGCGTGCTCCTCGATGTACGCTCGCGTCTTGTCGATGAACACATCGTCGAACACCGGGATCATGCCCGCCTTGATCGCGTCGATCCACTGGCCGATCGGCATCATCGGAGAGGCCACGCCCGACTCCAGGTCGATGATCTTGTAGTCGCCTTCCGGCGTCTCGATGATGTTGCCCGGCGCCTTGGGATTCAAGGGGTCGACCTGCCAGGTGGGAAGCCCCACTTCCTGGAAGCGCGGCGCAATCTTTCGCAGGAACGCCCGGGCCTGTTTCTTGTCCTTGGGCACCTCGCCATCGATCAGCTGCGTGACGAAGATGCACCCCTCCTCATCGCACTGGATGTCGAGTGTGGCGGCCACGTGGTCGGTGCCGAACCAGAACTCGGTCAGCCGGCTCGCGATGACCCGGCGCGCCCGAGCGGCGCGGAGAGATGCCTCATTGCGAACGTAGGGAAACGGCGCCTGAAACGCCAGCCAGTACAAGAGTCGTACAAACCACGGGGGGTCGTACTTTTTAATCGCCGTGCCGTGCACGCGGTCCAGCAGTACCCGGCTGGCGAGGCCGCCGGATATGCCCGAGTGTGCTTCGTGTTCAGAGAGAAACTTCGACTGCTCTGACATTAGGTACTCGTCCCCCGCCGATCTTCCCCGTCAACGTCCGCAAAGCAGGACACATCTGACTTAACCTTACGCCTTCTTCCTCGTCGTCCGCACAGACTACTTGCTTGGCTCACTATCTTGCCGTTGTCCTCAGGGTGCGGCGGCCGCTGACTCAGGCCGTCCTTTTCGATACTCCCCGGTCCATCGCCGGTGTAGCCAGACCATCGCGCCCAGCACCAGCAGACCGATGGCGTAGCCTCCGAGCACGTCCGTGGGCCAGTGGGCGCCGAGTTCGACCCGTGAGTAGCCCATCAGGACGATCACGATCACAAGGCCCCCCTGTACAAGGCGCCTAACAGGCTTGTGCGAAATCGACAATTCCGCGCAGTAAATCAGGAATCCGTAGAATAGCGTGGCGCCTAGCGCATGGCCGCTCGGAAAGCTGTGGCCCCCCAGATGGTACGTCACGTCGACGAGCGAAGCGGAAGGCCGCGGCCGGTCGACCAGCTCCTTCACTGCTATCGATAGGACGCGGGCTACCGCCGCGCCGGCGAGAAAGATAGAGAGGTGCCGCTGCCCCCATACCCACATGGCCGCGATGGCGGCAACCGGGATGATGGTTGAAATGGGAGAGCGCCCAATCACCGTCATGAACCTTGCTATCTGATGCAACGCATCCGGGCTGGCGGACTGCACCCAACGGGTAACCTCCACCTCCCAAGAGGCATCAGCCACATTCGCGCCGTATATGGCCAACAGGGCGGTAGCCCCGAGTAGGAAGAACCACGCCGCTGCGAGGTAAGGGGGCTCTAACAGTTGAAGTCTGAAACGCTGCATGGTGTCGGTCCCACTGGCATTCGCTGGCCGGCGTCTATTTGACGCCTACGCCGGCCGAACCTTACGCCGGCCGCCCAGTTTTCCACATCAAATTACATTCTACTTTACCGTTAAAGGCGCAAGTGTACGAGCGATACCATTGGGCGTCGCAGCCGTATCTGAACGGGCTTCGACATAGCTACTGGCGTACGTGATGCGTTACCAAGAAGTTCGGGTGGCGGTGGAATTGGTACCGGCGTTAAGGTTTTCGTGACTGTGCTATTGTCTTCTACGTCGCTCATAAAGACTGAGGAGGCGCAAATGTCTGAGGAGCTTGAGGGCAAGGTCGCCATTGTGACCGGTGGTTCGCGTGGCATCGGCAAAGCGATCGCGCTACAGCTTGGCCACGATGGCGCGGTCGTCGTTGTCGGTGCTAGGACGGAGGAGGGCACTGAGGACAAGCCAGGTTCGATCGGAGAGACGGCAACGGCGATCGAAGAGTCCGGTGGCAAGGCGCTGCCGGTGAAGGTCGACGTCACAGTGGACTCCGACCTTGAAGCTCTCGTCGAGAAGACGATGTCCGAGTTCGGCCGGATCGATATCCTGGTCAACAACGCCGGCGCGCTTGGCGGCCAGCCAAAGTTCCTAGAGAGCGAACCGGACGAGCTGGACTTCTTCTATCGCACGAACCTGAGAGCGCCCTACGTTCTCGCCAAGATCGTGGGCGTCAACATGGCCGAGCAGGGCCACGGAGTGATCTTCAACATCAGCTCGGGGCTCGCCCGCCTGCCTGATCCGCCTGGCTCGCCGGGGGCCGCGCAGCCCAGATTCGGCGGCCCGAGCACGGTCTACGGGATGACGAAGGCTGCCCTCAACAGGTTTGCCGCTGGCGTTGCGGCGGAGCTGCAGGAGAAGAACATCGCCATCATCAACATCAACCCCGGCTTTACGCTGACCGAGCGCTTAGCCCGCATCATGCAGGGCGCCGACACGTCGAGGATGGAGCGGCCGGAAACGACGGCGAAAGCAGTGGCCTTCCTCGCCCGCGACCCGATGCCATACACCGGCCAGATGATCACCGCGCGCGAACTGGCCGACGAGAAGAACCTGTAGGGATGGCGTTAACCGGTAGGGGCGGGTGGTTAGGCTCAGCGGCCCAAACAGTAAACAGGCTCACTGCTTGGCGTTCCGCAGCCGGAATATCTTACCTGGCCATTTGGCCACGTCTGATCAGGGCCGTTCGGCCCCAGTTCGCTTTCCCATCACCGAGACGGTGACGGCGGTTACAATGCTAATTCGCTGCGTGTCGGATGTTTGTGACAGAAATAACACAAGAGCTAGGAGGGTAGCCATGAAGTGGCAACGGTTCTGGATGATCGGAGTGGTGGCCGCGCTCGCCATAGGCATCGCGTGCAGCGATAATGGCGGCGATGATGGTGTGGGCGTACCGAGTCCAACGACTGGCGCATCAGATCGCGCACCGGAGAGGATAGATTTCGTTTCAGCGAGTGGAATCGTGGGCGGGGACCCCGAGTTCAACTACTCGGCGCTGGTATGGCAGGGCTACTGGCTATCTCGCGATCACTTCGGACCCTTCGTAATGGCCTCCGGACTGGGCATCCCGTTCGAGCCGCCCATGGACATGCTGATGATGGCGATGGGTATGGTTGCACAGAATCCCAGTGATCCCGTCGCGATCCCGCAGAACATGCTGCCGCTCCAGGCGATCTACGCCGCGGGAAGCCCCGACCTCGTAAACGATCCGCGCGACTTCGAACCGATCGACTTTGAGGCGTTCCGCTTGGACCCGTCGACATTCGACGAAACCGTCTCTGTTCGAGGCCAGGCTTGGACGATGCTCAAGGAGAGCCAGTGGGCCCACAGCTTCGCTGATCCGCACTTCGGCGACCCACAAGGTGACTTTGGAGCGCAGCAACGCTTCATCGGCGTGATGGTCTCGCTGCTCGCCCAGATGCAAGGCGCGTACGCCATGCAGAACCTCATGGGTGACGACGGTCTGTATCATGATTCTGACGGCGCGCTGGACTATACGGGCAACTGGGTGATGCTCCACGCGCTATCGGACATCGCCGGTCTCACAGGCGAGGAGGGCGGCCGTTACGTGAACCCGGACGCTCACCCCACGTTCGACGGCGCCGCCACGCAGCTCTTCCGCACGCTCGAGGAGCGCGAACCGGAGTCCGCGGCGGAAGCAGCCTCGGCGATACGGGCCCTCATCTATCTAGCCTCAACGACGGCGGAGCCCGTGGTACGCGACGACGCGCTAACGAAGGCGAACATTGTTGCCGAGAATCAGTTGCTCAGCTTCAGCTCGGAAGACGTCACGGAGAATGCCGCTGCGATCGCTGGGCTGGTCGCCATGGCCGCGGCTCAGCCGCAGGACGCCGCGCAGTACCGAGCCGCCGCCGACACACTGTACCAGCGCCTGGCTGATGCGTTTGACGCGAGCCACGGTGTGTTCGAATCGAAGAGCGTATATCGGGCCGATGATGTCGGGTGGATCATCGCGGCGCTCAACTCGCTCGTGCAGCAGGGCAACGATGCGACAAAGCCGCCCGCGGCCCGGATGCTCTTGGCGTTCTACGAGAGCACAATGAGCCTCGGCGGCATGCAGCTCTCCGCGCCGCCGGGGAAGAATGGAGCCATGGCCGGGGAGTTCGAGAAGGACCTGCCCAGCGTGGTCTACTACCACCCGGCGGACACGCCACCGCCGCCAATAGCAGGCAAGCTGATGGTGCCGGCCGAGGAGATCACATGGGATGGGACCGTCTGGCAGGTCACGAGCGATCGATTTGTGCCAGGCAGCGCCATGCACTTGGCGAATGAGCTGAACTGGCTGGGGCCGCACCTCGGTTCGCTGCCCTTCCCGCTAGCCGCTTCGCCGTCCGTATCCCGTCCTGGCGAAGACGATGGCGTCGCGGAAACCGATATCACGGTGGTCGGCAAAGACATCCTCTTCGATACCGACGTGTTGCTTGTTCCGGCCGGCGAGGAGGTCACGATCACGTTCGAGAACCTGGACGACAACGTTCCGCACAACTTCCACGTCCAGGCCGGCGCCGAAGGCGACTTTAGGACCGAGATAGAAAACGGCCCGATTTCGCAGACGCTGACGTTCACGATTGATTCGCCAGGAACCTACACCTATGTGTGTGACGTTCACCCGGCGACCATGTTGGGGACGATTACTGTGGAGTAGGGCTGAGGCAGCCACGTCGGAGCGCATCTGCAACTCTGGCTACACGGCCGAGCCGCGCGGCGAGGCCGGCGTCTCTCCGCCGTCATGGCCGGCGAAGTGGGGAGCAGAGACTGTGTTCCAACTCCAGCGCCAAGCTCAACAAAGGAGCGACGAGATAACTCCCTCGAAGGCGGCGCGGCGCGGCCTCAGCCGGCCGCATGCGAGCTTGCAGCTACGCGAGCATGGCAGTATCATCGGCGCGTGTCCAACCAGGAAGAGTACGAGCCGAGTCCGTGGAAGTTCGTCGCTGATCAAGTGGCGCTCTACGAGTCTACAGGCGGAGTTGAGGGTGGGACACTCGAGGACAAACCGGTCGTCATCCTCACGACGAAGGGTCGCCATAGCGGAAAGGTGCGCAAGACGCCCCTGATGCGCGTCGAGGACAAGGGAACATATGCCGTCATCGCTTCGATGGGCGGCGCTCCAAAGCATCCTGTCTGGTACCTCAACCTGATCGCTTCAACGGCGGTGACGCTGCAGGACGGCGCGAACGTGTACGAAATGGGCGCTCGCGAGGTGGACGCGGATGAGCGGACACGCTGGTGGGCGTTGGCTGTCGACGCCTGGCCGGCGTATGCGGAGTACCAGACCAAGACGGACCGAAAGATCCCGGTCGTTGTCCTGGAGCCGGCTCGGTAGCCAGCTACACGATAACTAAGCGCGTGTCGCGCGCCTTGCTAGCTTCGCCGCTACAGCGCTCAAGGCTCGATAGTCTCTACGCAGCGGGTCTAGGGTTCGAACACTCCCGGGCCGGCCACATGGTGCCCGTCCGTGAGTCATTGCGAGGCCATGTCCTGACGCTCCGCGATCTCCTGCATGCGGCGCAAGCCTTCCACCCTGCGCTTCTGGTCCTCCGGCAACTTGGACGTGTCGACCTCGGCGATGCTGAAGCCGTAGGCTGGATACGCTGGGATCTCGTCGTCCGCAAGCTCCTTCATTCGCTCCTTGCGGTTCAACGCCGCTTCCACAAACGGCGCCAGCTCTTCGTCCTTCTGGCGCTGGCGGGCCTCTTCCCGCTCCTTGAACTCCGGCATGACTTCTCGGGCAAACAGCTCCAGGTCTTCGCAGATGTTTTCGTGTAGGTTGTTGCCGCCCTGCTGAATGAAGATGGTCTGGTCGACGCCGGCTTCGGCAAACGTGCGCAGGTGATCGCGCAGCTGGGCCGGGGTACCAATCCCGCCTGTGCCGCCGCCTAGCTGTTCGAGACCCAGCTCGTCACGCACCGCCTCGTAACGCTTCCAGATGTCGGTCCGCCCCGGCTTGTGCTTTCCGAAGGCGTAGAAATGACCGAGCGCGAATTGGAAGAAGCGGAAGCCGTCAGTGCCACGCCGGAGCGCTTCTTCTTCATCGTTGTGGCAGGAGAAGCTGGTGACCATGGCGATGTTAGGGTTCACGGTGTGGCCGATCGGCACGCACTCCCGCTTGAACGTGTCGTAGTAGTCGGTGACCCATTTTCGAGCTTCGGCCGGGTCGACAAAGGAGAACGTGAGCGCGCCGAGCCCGAGTTGGGCCGCGAGGTGGATCGTGTCGCGGTTGGAGCAGGCGATCCACATTGGTGGGTGCGGCTTCTGCACGGGCTTTGGCACAATGTTGCGCGGCGGCATCGAGAAATACTCGCCTTGGAAGCCGGGGTAGGGGTCCATGGCCAGCATGTTCGCTACCTGTTCCAACGTCTCGCGCCACATCGGCCTGCGCTCAGCCGGGTCGATGCCGAAGCCCTCCAGTTCCATGCGGCTCGCGGACTCTCCCGTCCCGAACTCGACCCTTCCGTTCGACACCAGGTCGAGTGTCGCGATGCGTTCAGCGATCCGCGCAGGGTGGTTGTAGGCAGGAGGCATGAGCACGATCCCGTGTCCGAGCCGGATGTTCTTGCTCCGTTGGGACGCGGCGGCGAGGAACACTTCGGGCGATGACGAGTGTGAGTACTCCTCGAGGAAGTGGTGTTCGACCTCCCATGCGTAGTCGATGCCCAGGTTATCGGCGAGTTCTACCTGCTCGAGCGCGTCTTGGAAGAGCTTCTGCTCCGATGTCTCTCCCCAGGGACGAGGCAGTTGGTGCTCGTAGAAGATTCCAAACTTCATCGCAGCCTCCTTCCTAACTCCTCAGCGATCACGAGCCTGCGCCCGTCTCAGCGATTGCAAGCGTAGCAGGTGCTCGGATGTGGTGCATCGCACCGAGGCGGCTGACCCGTTAGGGGGAGCCAGCCGCCTCGTAGTAGCGACGGTCGTACTTGCGAAGCGTGATGCTTCGCCCGCGAACTGCTAGATCTCGGTCAGTGCCTCTGTCAGCTATGCCGGAACGGCGAACTCCGTCTTGATCTCGGCAGAGGCGTTGAAGAACTGCTGGAACGTCTGACCGTACCGGTAGAAGCGGTCTTTCCTGCTCTGGTCATCAGACTTCGCGAATCCATCTGGGGCGAGGAAGTCGATCGTGTTGAGCGTGAGATGGCGATCCGGCTGGCCGCCGCTCTGGCTGATGTTCTCCAACATCTCCTGCCAGGTCTCGTAGGATGCGTCGAGGTAGAAGTCCGTGTTGGCGAGCTCGGCTTCCGAGATCTCGCGGACGCCCGTGCAGTCGAAGGCTTCGAACGTGATTTCGAAGGCCTTGTCCTGAACCTTCACGCCCATAACGGCATCGCAGGTGCCAAGCTTCCGGATGCCATCGTCCCCGTTTACCAGATCCTGAATCGCTTTGAACCATTCAACAGAAGGGAATTTAGCCATGATACATCTCCTTTATCGCTAGACCGTGTTTCGAGTCTGCGCCGGTTATAGATCTTTCGCTAGCTCTGGCCACAAAATGTTTTCGTGGTCCTCCAAGCCTGCTGCCTCAACTCGACCCAGATATGCCTGGAGCTGGCGGTGGCGAAAGTCATCTAGCCGGCGGAAGCCATCACCGATGTGCTTGACTCCACCCCCGAGATGGATAGCAAGCGCCTCTCTCATGGGTGTGTCCGAGGCGCGGTCCTTCGCCACATACTCCTCGCCCTTGGAGAGGTAGCGGCGGATTTCGTCTCGCCTCTCCGGCTGATGCTCGATCAGGAACCGGGTGTGGTCGACTCCATAGGCCAGGTGTCGAGCCTTGTCCTGAGCCGCCAGCGTGAAGAGTTCTACTTCGGCATCGTTCTGGGCCAGCGCGGCGAGCAGCTGGTAGAGCGACAGGACGAAGCTGTCGTTCACCATGAAGACCACCGTCGCCATCTCCGCGTAACACAGGGCCTCCCTGATGGGCATGAACCTGTCCCCGGTTGCTTGCACTCCCAGACCTCTGCCGTTGACTAGCGCCCGCTTGCGGAACGCCTCATAGTGGCGGCCGGCGTCAAACAGGACCGTGGAGAGGAAGAGCTTGACTTCGTGATAGCCATAGCTGACCTCTCGTACCCACTTTCCAAGCGCGAGAATCACGGCGTAGTTGTACTCGCAGAGCTCCGTGCAGATCTGTCCGATGGCGCGCTCTCTGTCCTCAGGCAGAGGAGAGATCGACTCCCAAGGGATGTCCGTCGCCGGGCGCCAGCGCCGCTGGATCGCTTCTTCGTAGAGCTCGCCGAGGTTGTCCGACCATACCTCCGCCTTTGAGTAGATCGTGTATCCCATGCTCACGGCGCCGGGCCGTACGAAGGCGCCGCGCGGCCGCATCGTCTGGTCTGGCCAGATGTCCGGCACGTCCGCGTACGAGCCGATGTTGATGGCGTCTATGGTCAGGCCCTTCTTGCCGATCTTTGCCCGGTTGCCTCGTTCGGTGTCGACCTTTGACCAGGCCATGTTGAGTTCTATCTTTCGCTCCTCGATAAGCATCTGCCGAGCCTGCAGGGGCGTCATGCCGGCGTCCATGGCCTGATGCAGGGACTCCTCCTTGACGCCGCCCTTGAGTGCCCTCTCGATGATGATGAGCGGCCAGTTCTTGGATTCTGCCTTGCGGCGCAGAGCGTCGGATATGCCATCCGTCAGGCTCGTCGCCGGTTTCGTGTCGGTTTTCTGACCCATGCCTTCCCTCCTTTGGAACTGTTGTCTTGGCGCCAATTGGCCTAATTCTTCGGTGGGTCCAGGAGCATGCCAAACGCGGGATTCATGCGCTCCCTGCGGTCGCCCAGCCCTGCTACTTCCAACCGGTGCATGTACTCGTTGGCCTGCTTCTTGTTCAGGGCAAGCGCCAGTTCCGCCCCCTTGTCCAGGTCCTTGCCATCGCCGCTCATGGTGATAAGGAGCGCTTCCTGCAGGCCGGTGTTCCCGCCGTCCGTCGGGTGGCCGAAGAGTTGCTCGGCACGGTCTAGGTAGTGGTGGATCTCCTCACGCCGTTCCGGGGTGTGCTCGAGCACATAGCGCAAGTGCATTACGCCGAAACCGACGTGCCGCGACTCATCCTGAGCGCAGAGCCGGAAGATGGTCTTCTCCGCCTCGTTCTGGGCGATGAACTCTCCAGTACGGAACATCGTCTGGACGAAGCCTTCCGCGAGGACGTGCATGAGCGCCGACATCTCGGTGAAGTCCTGAGAGTCCAGGACGTTTCTCAAGCCACGCGTCGCGCCCTGTGCCTCCAGCAGCCCGCAGCCATTGACGAGCGCGCGCTTCCTGAACACGTCCAGGTGCCGCGCTTCGTCCATGACCTGAGAGATCAGGTACAGGGCCACCTCGTAGTGGTCCGGGCTAATTTTCTTGAGCCACTGGCCGGGCGCGTCGCCCGCGATAAACTCGACCTCGGTCAGGAACGTGCAGATCTGGCAGATCGCCTCTTCCACGATATCCGGGAGCGGTTTAACCGTCTCCCAGGGGATGTCAGTGGCGGAACTCCACTGCCGCTGCACGGCCTCTTCGTAGATGAGCGTGGCGTTGTCAGCCCAGATATCGCTCTTCTCCGGAACGAAATATGCAGTGCGCATTACCCCGGCCCTGGGGATAGACCCTCGGCTTCGGGTGGTGCCGTGTTTCGCGATCTCTGGGACCTCGCCGTACACGCCCTTGTTGATCTCGTCTAGCGTGAGCCCTCGCTTCCCCGCCTTGGCGACGATGCCCGGCGAGTCTTCCTCTCTTAGCCAGCTCAGATCGATATCCGGCATGCCCGGCTCTTTTCGCAGCTTGTCGATCACTTTCTGATCTATTGCCATGAGATGCCTCCTTCTCTTTGTTCGCTTTCCTTGGCTAGTTCCGATTTCTAGCTTAACTTAGCGCTCACTAGAATTACTGTGATCTTGCCCACCGGTCTGGGCCCGCGACTTCTGCGCCGCTCTCTCCCGGAGGTACCTAATGTGGGCACTTGGGAAGCTGGTTCGTATTAGATATTACTTAGCGAGTGCTAAGATAGCATCTGCCGTTTAGGCTTGGCTGGTAGGGCCGAATGGCCCTGACGCTGGATTCAGGAAGTGAAGTTCCTAAGTCATGCCGTGGGAAAGGCTAGGCAGCCTCCTCGGGAGGGCGCCATCGCGCGGCCATCCGACGGCGCGCTCACCCGAATCATCGCGGCACTCGCGCGAACCAGGCGACCTTCGCGCCGCGGACTCAACGTCAGCTCGAGCTGTCACGATCAGAAACCTCCGGCAGCGAAGGCGCCCTACCAGCCGATCCCGGCAGCGAGAGTGCCCATCATCACGATCGCGGCGACCTGCACCAGGGCGATTAGGAGCAACCTCTACGCTCCAACTCGGTCAACACTCGGTCGCGGCGGTGACCGTGGAGCGTTCCAGCGCAATCTCCTGGCGACGATCGGGCTTGGCCTTGTGTTCGTTGCTGGTGTCGCTTTGGAATGGAGCACCGCCGACTTCGAGCTATCGGACCCCTTCGGGACTGCCTTCTTTTCGATGACCGGCGTGCACGCCGCGCACGTGGTAAGCGGCATCGTGATGCTGGGGCTCCTCTACTCGCTGAGCCTCAGAGGGCACTTCTCCGCCAAGAAGCACTGGGGCGTTGAGGCAACGGTCAAGTACTGGCACTTCGTCGACGTTGTCTGGGTGTTCTTCTACCCAATTCTGTACTTGATTAGCTCGTAGGCCCGTTCCGCACAGATAGCAAGGCGGCCGGGGCTCATGCCCCGGCCGTCCTGGCCTGCAACTCTGTGTTGCCTATTCGACCGTGAACGCGACCGTCATCCCAACATCGTAGTGCGTGGGGACGTTGCAAATGAGCACGTAGCTCCCGGCTTCCAGCTCGACCGTTAACTCCTCCGCCTCGCCGGCTTCAAGGTCCGCGGTGCTGCCGACGACGGTGACCTGCTCTTCGTCGACCGCGAACCCGGTGTCGTCGAGAGGCAAGGCGTCCGGAGCCAGGTCAGTTGCCACGACCTTGAGATTGTGGAAGATCGCGCCGTCGCTGCTCACGTTGAACGTCACCGTGCCTGCTGGAACCGAATCGACCGATGGTTCCACCATGAACTCACTTAAGCTGACGTCCACGGACGTCTCCGCCGAGGCCGGCTCGTCGGTCGGCTCGTCGACCGGCTCGTCAGCCGCCGGCTCCGTTGCCGTCGGGTCTTCAGCTAACACTTCTGTTGCTGTCGGATCGGCGTCGCCGTTGTCATCGCCGCAAGCGACGACGAGCAGCAGTAGCGCAATCAGCGCAAGCAGCGCCCCAGCGGCGCCGAAGGGCATTCGTTTCGTCTTCATTTCCCAGGGCCTCCTTTGCGAACTAGATCGTTCTCCTGGCAGCGTAGGCTGCTCTCGAAGGGTACTGTAGGGACAATGCTACTGAAAGAGGGGGCCAGATGGCCCTCGCGCGAATGGGAGGGCCATCTGGCCGACGCCATGACCGGCGAGACCAACTGCCACGTTCGCTCGCCTTGTGGAAGGCACCGTGCGCCGCATCGGCTATCGCCACGCTGGCTGCCGCACGCTTCGCGACGTGGCCGCGTCCCTGGCGCCGTTCGCGTTGAGGATGCCGGTATACTTGCTCGGTAAGCATGCAGTGGAGTACGCGACGCTGGCGCCGGGTTGGTGTGTGGCTGCCGGCCGCATTCATTGCGGTCACGGCAGCCGTGGCCGTGCTCGGCCTTGGCCGGATCATCTCGGATGTTGCGGTGGTCGCCGTGATCGCCGGACTTGGGGCCGTAGGGGCGGCGGTGTTCTCGCGCTGGATCTTCCAGACGCTCGGACGGGCGCAACGGGAGACAAACGAGCGCGCCCGTGAGTTGGCCGCGGTAAACGAAGCGAGCCTTGCCCTCTCATCTGATCTCGACCTGGCATCGTTGCTTCAGCGCGTGGTCGACCTGAGCCGGGACGTGACGCATGCAAAGTATGGCGCGCTCGCGATGCTGGCGGAAGATGGTGAAATCGCCCAGTTCATCACATCGGGCATGGGTCAGGCTGAACGGGATCGCATCGGCTCGCTCCCGAAGGGGCGAGGCCTGTTGGGAGTGGTGATTCATTCGGGTGAAACCCTCCGTGTAGACGAGATCATGTCCCATCCTGAGGCGATCGGTTTCCCGGAACACCATCCGCAAATGAAGAGCTTCATCGGCCTGCCCATTCGCTACGAGGGGCGCATTGTCGGCGATCTCTATCTCACGGACAAGGACGGTGGATCGTCGTTTTCGGAACGAGACGAACACATGCTTCGCGCCTTCGCGGCTCACGCGGCAGCCGCGATCGAGAATGCGCGACTGTACAGGCAGGTGCAAGACCTAGCTGTACTGGAGGAGCGCGACCGGATCGGCATGGACATGCATGACGGCGTGATCCAATCGCTGTATGCGACCGGCCTCAAGGTCGAGAACTGTCTGGAAGACCTTAAAGATGATCCCTCTCTGGTCGAGTCGCAGCTTCACGATGTGCTCGATCAACTCAACCAGAGTATCGCCGACCTGCGAGGGTACATCTTCAACCTTCGGCCGACCGAACTAGCGAACACTGATCTCGCGGGCGCCGTCGGGAGCCTACTGCAGGAGTTAAAGGTGAACGCGCTTTTGGACGTACGGATCTTCGAGGGGCCTCAGGTCTGCGAAAGCCTGTCCGAGGAACAGACGGAGGCTCTGTTCCATATCGCTCGCGAGTCATTGGCAAACGTGCGCAAGCATGCGCAGGCGCACTCGGTGACCGCTAGCTTTGAACAGCGCAACGGGAACTTTCGGATGACGATCTCGGATGACGGCCGCGGATTCGATGTAGAACAGCCGAGTAGTGGCCTGGGGCTCCGGAACATCCGAGAACGTATCTCCACGCTAGGAGGCAGTGTGGAAGTCGACTCGACGGAAGGGAAAGGCACACGAGTGATGGTTGATCTACCCTTGGGGTAGGGAGGTTGTGAGCTATGGCCGACAAGACCCGCGTAATGATCGTCGACGACCACGAGGTGGTCCGTGAGGGGCTGCGTTCGCTCTTAAGGCGACGCCAGGAGCTAGCCGTGGTCGGGGAGGCTGACTCCGTCGCCTCCGCGATCGAGGAGGCGCGAAAGACCGAGCCGGACGTTGTGATCATGGACGTGCGGCTCCCCGATGGGAGCGGCGTAGAGGCGTGCCGAGAGATCCGCTCAGAGCGTCCTGAAACTAAGGTGCTTATGCTTACGTCGTACGCCGACGAAGAGGCCGTGTTCGCCTCGATCATGGCAGGCGCGATTGGCTACCTCCTGAAGCAGACGAGTACGAAGACGCTCATTGAAGCGATCGATCGGGCGATGAGGGGCGAATCGCTTCTCGATCCCGCTGTTACGCAGCGCGTGCTGGAGCGCGTGAGGAGTGGGAAGCAGGACGAGGACGAGGAGCTGGCGCTCCTTTCAGAGCAGGAGAAAAAGATCCTCGACTTGATCGCGGAAGGCAAGACCAACAAAGAGATAGCAAAGGAGATCTTCCTTAGCGACAAGACGGTGAAGAACTACGTGAGCAGCATTTTGAGCAAACTGAGCCTCCGCCGCCGATCGGAGGCGGCCGCCTTCATCGCCCGCAAGAAGCCGCAAGGGTAGACGCCCTGGAGCCCAAGAGTGCCAAGTGGTCCCCTTAGCAAGGGCTCATTGGTACTAGAAGCCGGCACCCAGCACCCGTACGCTCTTCTCTATGATGGTTCGCGTCCTTCTCGTGGATGCCCACGAAGAAGCCAGGCATTCGCTCGTCCGCAGGCTGGAAAGCGACAACCGCCTGGTGGTCGCCGCCGACGTGTCAACGGTTGCGGAGGCTGGCATCGTTGCTCAGGACGCACAGTTCGACCTCGCGCTTATGAACGTCCAGAGCCACGACAACGAGTCGATCGCTCGCTGCCAGGAACTGCGGAAGCTGACAGGCATCCCGCTGGTTGTGCTCGCGTCCTTCATGACGATCGAACATTGGCGCGCCCTTCGCCAAGCTGGCGCGCTGGACTATGTGCTAAAACATGCGGACAGCCAACTGCTGTGCAATGCGATTTTTCGCCTGGCGGACCGGTATCAGACGGCTGGAAGGAGTTGAGCGATGACGGCATGACGAAGCACGGCATTATCGGAGCAGTGCTCGCGGGCGGCCGCGGCCGCCGAATCGGCCGGGACAAGGCAATGGTCGAGCTCGACGGCAGACCGCTGATCAGCTACCCGGTTGGCGCACTGAGGTCGGCGGGGCTCGACGTCGTGCTGGCGCTTCGCGGTGGCCAAGAGGCGCCAGCCGGTCTCGAAGACGTGAGCGTCGTTCGCGATGAATTCGAAGACGCTGGGCCGCTGGGAGGTCTCCACGCACTACTCAAGTGGATGCCGGGCGAGTGGGTGCTCGTGGTCTCCTGTGACCAGCCGTTCGTACGAGTGAATCTGCTGCACGGCATCATCTCTCACAGCGAATGCGCGGCGGACGCCGTCGTCGCGCGGACGCCGGAGCGCCTGCAGCCAATGCCGGGGCTCTATCGAAAGAGCTGCTTGCCTGTTGTGGATGGCGCCCTACGACGTGGCGAGCATGGGATGCGGGACGTGCTCAACGGCCTTCCGCGGTATGAGCTGGCTGGCGAAGATCTCGATTGCCTCGACCTCGAACATTCGTCATTCGTCAATGTCAACACCCCTAAGGACCTACTGAGAGCACGCCGTCTCGCATCCTCGCTGTGAGGCGCCGTTCGGTTCCCTTGGACGGGCCGTTCGGCATGTGGTGGTGGCTCCGTAGGCGAGATCGGCGCCTCGCGTCCTCTAGCACGGCGTGGGCCTGCTGGAGAGTCTTTCGTAGTGGAGCGAATGGGCAACTTTGGGTATGGCAAAGGCGGCTGGTCTCCGTTAGACTCGCCTTTGCTAAGGCGCAAGAAGCACGGCTTACAAGCAAGGTTGCCCAAGCGGGGTTGGGTCGTAAGGCCCAGTGGGCTAGCCTGCCACGGCCGTGCTTCTTGCTGTCTGACGGCGCTACCGTGCTGCCCAGCTTCGTCCGGTCAGGTCCTGTGTGAGCCGCGTCTCTTCTTCGTCATAAAGTGAGCCGCCAGGGAGGAGGAGGTCGTGGAACCAGGGGTCGGGCTCGGCTGCATACGTCTTCGTCCAGGAGTCCCAGGGGTAGATGGTCTGCGTCTTTCCTGAGACGAAGCCCCAGTTGTAGGCGCCAACGTTGCGCTCCTTGAACAGCGGCAGCAGCGCTTAGAATGTGCTGCCAACGGGTCTCGCCAGGTACGCGGTAATCAGCAACGGGTGGCCCTCTTCGTCCAGCTCGTCGATCAGCGTACGTAGATGGCCGGGCGTTCATAGCTGTGGAAGTGAGATGACGTCGGACTCCGCGCGCATAAGCGCGTTGATCTCCGACAAAGGATTTTCGGCAGTCCAGGATCCGTGCCAGAGCCCGGCTGTGAGCGGTTGGTGAGGCTGCGCTTAGGGCATGGCACCGAAGCTTAACGAATGGCTGGGGAAGCGGGCTAGCACGCCGTGTTCGCGCTGGCTGAGAGGAGGCCTCTCAGCGGAGATGCCGCTACGATGGCTACTGTTTGACCGCGTTAGAGTTACTATGTCAGAGTTGATGACCATGGATGAGCGTGTGGAAGCTAACCGTAAGCATTGGGACGAGGCCGTGCCTATTCACGTTGCGTCCACGACGTACGACGTTGCGAACTTCGGTAAAGGGCGAGGCAGGCTGAAGCCGGTTGAGTTGGAAGAGGTCGGCGACGTGCGGGGCAAGTCGCTCCTGCATTTGCAGTGTCACTTCGGCCTGGACACGCTGTCGTGGGCGATGGAGGGGGCTCGCGTCACCGGTGCGGACTTCTCCGAACCAGCGATCGAGGCGGCGCGGAAGCTGGCGGAGGAGCATGGAATCGAGGCTCGATTCGTCGTGTCCGACATCTACGATCTGCCCGAGCGTCTCGACGGCGATTTCGATATCGTCTTCACATCGTACGGGGCGCTCAACTGGCTCCCGGACGTGGAGCGCTGGGCAGGGGTCGCGTGGCACTTCGTAAAACCCGGCGGGACGTTCTACATCGTCGAGTTCCACCCCGTCGCCATGATCTTCGACGACGACCCCGACGTCACCGAGCTCAAGGTCCGGTACCCATACTTCCCGGAGTTTGGTCCGATCCGGTCTGAGGATGACGGAACGTACGCGGAGCTGGACGCAACGTTCGAGAACAAGGTGACCTACGACTTCCCTCACCCGACCTCGGAGGTCGTAACGGCGCTGATCGACGCGGGGTTCCAGATAGAGTTCTTCCACGAATTCCCGTTCGGGAACTGGAAGTTCTTGCCGATCATGGAGCACATCGACAGGTACACGTGCCGGTTGACCAAGAACCACGGCAGCGTGCCACTGCTGTATTCGATTAAGGCGACGAGGGCGGCATGAGCGAGCGCACCACGATCCTCGCGGTGATCCCTGACCTGATGTTTCAATCGCGCGTGCGCGAGCAGGCGCAGGCGCTTGGCTTCGAGATCACGACTGCCGACACAATGGACGAGGCGATCGAAGCGCTGGAGCGTTCGCCAAGCCTGCTCGTGCTCGACTTGCACGCGATGGGCATAGACACCGTAGCTCTGGCCGCGGAAGCGAAGGCGCATGAGGTGCCGGTGCTGGCATTTGGACGGCACACTGAGACCGGCGTGCTTCGGGCCGCGCGTGAGGCGGGCTGCGACGCGGTTGTCGTGCGATCGACGTTCGTAGAGGAGTTG
>JADFRJ010000209.1 GCA_022561355.1 Chloroflexota bacterium
GAGCGACGTAATCGCGAACGGGAGCGCCATCAGTAGGGCGTGCAGGTCGGCGAAGAGGAAGCTGAAGAACGGGAACTCGGTGATCGGACGCGTCTGTCCGTCCGGCGCCCCGATGATGCGGCTGGACGCCCAGAACCAGTCGGTGCGCAGGCTGAGGCTCGCAGGGTGCCAGTCGCCGGTAAACAAGGGCCCCACCAAGTACCACTGGCTCGGAAGACCGAGCAAGGCCCAAAGCCCGCCTGCGGTCGAAACCGCACCGCCAATCAGGGGTATGGGCACGTCGGCCCCGGGAATGATCGTCGACAGGTTAGCGTTGACGTGCCACGGCGAGATCCTGGAGAAGTTGGCGATCAGTTGGTCGAGGCCGCCCAGGTTCCCCACGATCATCACCAGGAAGACGGCCCCAAAGCCCGCGAGGATCGGTCCAGCGGGGCCGATCTTCCCGCCGGATGGCCGCCAGCGGATGAACCGGCGCGCGCCTTCGGCCAGGTTGTAGACCAGCGAGTAGGTCGCTCCCACGGCGAGCGAGAAGAACAGCGGCACGGCCAGGTTGTAGCCGACCTCAGGCAGGATGCCCGTGAACTTGATCATCATCGCCGTGAGGAACTGGCCGAAGTAGTAGTAGTTGAGATAGCCGCCGGAGAACCACGGGTCGTACGGCGGCATGGACGTGCTGCGGATGATCGCGTTCAGGTAGGCGAAGTCCATCGGCTTTTCGCCTCCCCGGGCCGGATGCCAGAGGTCCGGATTGCTGATGCGGATCATGTAGAAGAGGAGGAACGCGCCCAGGAAGAGCGCTTCCCACATGAGGATGGAGCGCCAGTGCTGCTTCACGAAGTCGCGGATGCTGTCGCGCGTCAGCCAGGCGACGCCGGCTGAGACGAGCAGCATGAGCAGCAGCGTCACGCCGATGCTCGTGCGGCTGAAGTCGAACAGCTTCAGACTCGCGCCCAGCCAGACGATGTAGCCGAGCACCAGGAACCCGAGCGGCTTCGACAGGAGATAGCCGCGGTCGGGTAGGGCGCGGAAGATCAGGAACCCGATCGGCAGCGCCGCGAGTGAGATCAGTTCGACGACGAGGAGCCAGGTCCAGAGCGGGAGTTTGTTCTGGACGCTGTCCTCATCAAAGATGCTGCTGAACGTGCCGCCTTCCTGCTGCACCCGCAGGTCGTCGGGTCTCAGGAGGAGGCCGTTCGTCGCCGCCTGATGGGGCGGGATGCCGAGGCCGTTCGTGAACGCGTCGGCCCCCAGCACGAACACCGCCCTGTCGTGAGAGTACACAGAAGCGTCCTTCTGGAAGATGTGGACGGGCGGATGGTCGTACACCGTCCACGCCTCCTCGGCGCCACCGTCGGGGAACGCGATCCCGAAGATCTCCGGGTAGGACGTAAACTTGGCTATCAGCTCGAAGCCCAATTCGCCCGAGAAGAGCGCATCGTAGTAGCGCGTCGTGACCGGGAAGTTGGCGGGCGCCCGCGGGATCGTTTGCGAGAGCCGGTCGCTGGCGAGGATGATGTACTCCGCCGTGTCGAGGTTGGTGAGCAGCTTGTCGACCTTGTCCTCGTTGTCGATGTTGAAGTTCTCGAAGGTGCCCGTCGTGTACTGGCCGATGCTCCCGAACCCGGCGAGCCCGAGAGGCAGATCGTCGTCCCAGTGCTCGTTGTAGATCGTCGCGCCTGCCGGGATGTTGGCGTAGATCCAGGCCGACGCTTCGACTCTGGTGACGGGCTGAGAGTAGATGTTGAAGTAGGCGAGCCCCCAGAACACGGTCAGCAGGACAGCGGCAATCACGCCGCCTCTCGCTGCCAGGGAGGCCGGTCTAGCGAGGCTCTGGAGCCGCTGAGCGAAGGCCGCGGGCAGCTCTCCCTTCTGCGCCCATGACCAGACCACGAGCAGGAACCCTCCGGCGAACGCGGCCAGCATGGGATAGAGCGGCAGGAAGTACCGCATGTAGAGCGAGAACTGGGTGCCCATCACGAAGAAGTAGCCTGCCACCCAGGCCAGCGGCACCAGCAGGATCAGCTCTTTTCGCGCGAACGCGCGCCAGGCGTAAAACAGCACGGCCAGCCCGGCGGCGATGCCAAACGCCGGGCCCATGCCCCACACGAGCATCTGGTTGGCGGGGTACAGGAGGGGTGTCCTGCCGATCCACTGGACGTTCGGCGGCCACGATCCTGTGCTGAGCAGCTCTTTCTGGTTGATCTGGTCCTGAACCCATTGCTCGTTTAGGTTGAGGGTCCGCCCAGCGATTTCGGTGATCGTGCCGCATCTCGCGCAATCGAAGTCATCCTGCCAGACCGCGAAGTCGCTCAGGCCGGGTGCGTGGAACGCGTACGGCTGCGCGACGCGGAAGATGACAAACGCCATGAGCAGGACCAGGCCGAGGCCGAGCGCGAGCTGAGCGATTGGGCGGCCCGCCTGGGCGGGCGTCTCCGGCTTCTCGCGGCCTGGTCTGACGTAATCGAGCGCCAGTTGATAGAGCGTCGGCCAGGCGCGGATGCCGGCCGCCAGCATGACCACCGGCAGTAGTGATACCGCGGTGAGCTTAGAAGCCGTGGCCAGGCCTACCATGAGGCCCGCGAAGGCGTAGTCGGACCAGCGGCCATCCTTGACGATGCGCAAGGCGAAATAGAGAGCCGCAGCGCCGAAGAACGTGGCGAACGGGTCGACGACGAAGAAGTGCGAGTGCTGGATCGGCAGCGCGGCGAAGGCGTAGAGCAATGCTCCCACCAGTCCCGCCCTTGCTCCAAAGAGCTTGCGGGCGATCAGGAAAACGAAGATCACGCTGCCGATATCGGCCATCGCGCTGAGGAACCGTCCGACGATCGTCACGCCATCGTACGTCGCGCGCTCGTTCGCTATCGAGCCGCCGACATCCACCGTGTCGTCTAGAAATGCCGGGGAGATCGTCCTGAGCGCGTTGCCTACGGGCTCCGCAAGGTTGCCCAAGACCTTTGCCGCGAAGACGGGCGCGGTGCCGTAGACGAAGCTGTTCGTATCGCGGTTGTAGGGGTTAAGCGACGAGGTTTCGGTATTGAAGTAGGCGCTGATGCTGCCGGGGACCTCGATCCGAGAGAGCGTCGATGAGATGTGCCGCTCGTCCGGATGCAGGTGCTTGTTGTCGTCCCAGTTAAGCGCGGTGAGCCGGAGGAAGCCGGCGAACACGAGGATGACCGCGAGGCAGGCATAGATGAGGACCGTGCCCGAGACGTGGAGCGAGTGGAGTCCCGGCCGGGTTGGCGCTGGAGTTGGCTTGGCCTCGGACTGCGGCGGGACCACGCCTCGCTGCGTCGGCAGCGTAGGGGCGCGTGGCGGTTCCGCCGGCTGCTCTGGCCGAGGGTTCGCTGGTTCGTTGCCGAATGGGCCTTGGTTGGTCATAGGCAAGCGGTTGAAAGGCATTCTACCACGCACCGCGGCTCACCTACCATAATGCGGCGCCTAGATGACACGTTTCAACGTAGCCTAGCCGCTCCGTGATGGCGATCCCGTATGGGCGATCACACAAGCGCTGCTGATCCAGCAGCCCGAAGGCTATTGGACAGTCAGCCGGCCTTCCATGCCAAGCTGCCTGTGATTTCCGATTGTGCAGTAGAACTCGTATTCGCCCGCTTCTAGCGGCACGAATCTGAGCAGCCCAACGTCGTCTGAGCCGGCGCCGACGAAGAGTTCGTCGTCATCGCCGGAGAAGCCGCCGGAGCTGATCTCTTCGATCACGTCGACCTTGAGGTCGTCCACCTTGAAGTTGTGGAGGATCTTACCTTCGTTGTTGAGTGTGAGCCGGATCTCCTGACCTTGCTGGAGGACGATCGCCTCCGGCTCGAAGCCCCATTCGAAGGAGAGGACGGTGATCTCTCCGCTCGCGGGCGAGGCGGGGGTTGTTGTGGGGCCGGCCGGTTCGCCGCTGCCGGAGCAGGCGCCGGCCACGAGCAGGAACGCCGAAGCGAGGACCGCGAAGAGAGCGGCGCGGGGCCGGGCTCCTACCATCCCTTCTCGGCAAGCAGGGCGCAGAGGTCCGCCGTGCGGCAGGAGTAGCCCCACTCGTTGTCGTACCAGGCTGCCACCTTCACGAGGTTTCCTGCCACCACGTTCGTCACGGGCGCGTGGACAATAGACGAGTGCTCGTCACCCTTCATGTCCATGGAGACGACGTGGTCGTCGATCACATCGAGGATGCCCTTCATCCGCTCCGATGCGGCGTCGCGCATGGCGTCGTTGATCTTGTCCGGAGTAGTGTCTTGCTCGGTGAGGCAGACGATCTCCACGATCGACACCGTCGGCGTTGGGACGCGGTACGCCAGCCCGTCGATCTTGCCTTCGATTTCAGGAATGACGAGCTTGAGCGCCTTCGCCGCGCCGGTCGTGAACGGAATGATGTTGAGGGCGGCGGCGCGGCCCTCGCGGATGTCCTTGTGCGCCACGTCCAGCACGCGCTGCGTGTTGGTGTAGGAGTGTACGGTCGTCATCTGCGCCTTCACGATGCCGAAGTTGTCGAGCAGCACCTTCAC
>JADFRJ010000021.1 GCA_022561355.1 Chloroflexota bacterium
ACGAGCTTCGTACCTTTCGCAAGTCCACACTCGCCGAGCTCAACCGCGACAGAGCGAAAGGTCGAGGGCGGCGTGGCGAGATATACCAGGCGCTCCGGCTGTTGGAGCTCTGGCAGCAGGCCTGGATATCCGTCAGGCTCAGCACAGACGAATGTGAGCCGTTGCTCAAAAGCTGCCCAGGCCTTCTCATCCAGCTCTGTTCGAGAGAACTCCCGCACGGCCTCCTTAGCCATCGCGCGGAACTCGGCTGTGTCGATGCGGCGGCGGGCGTAGCCGACGATGTTGCCACGCTTCGGGAGGAGCTGGCTGGGCGTGAAGAGGTTGTAGAGGGCAGGCAGCAGCTTGCGGCGCGCCAGATCACCGGTCGCGCCAATGATCACGATGTCTTGATCGGGCGGCGGTTCCAGGCTCATTGCTGTTTGACTGCGTGCCCGCCGAATTCGTTGCGCAGCGCGGCGATCATGCGCATCGAAAAGGAGTCTTCCTCGCGAGAGGTGAACCGGCGGAAGAGGGCGTGTGCGAGTGTGTCCGCGGCGACCCCTCGCTCGACGGCCTCCAGCACGGTCCAGCGGCCCTCTCCCGAGTCGTCGACATAGCCGGCGAGCGACTCCAGCTTCGGGTCCTTATCGAGCGCGCGCTCCGCAAGTTCGAGCAGCCAGGAACGAACCACGCTGCCGTGGTTCCACAGCGCCGCCAGTTGCCCGAGGTCGAGGTCGAAATCAGAGGCCTGTAGCAGGTCGAAGCCTTCCGCGTAGGCTTGAAGCATGCCGTACTCGATGCCATTGTGGACCATCTTCGCGTAGTGCCCTGCTCCGGCCGGTCCAACGAGCGCGTAGCCTTCCGGTGGCGCGAGCGTGGCGAGCACGGGCTCGACGGCCTCGAAGGCATCGCGAGGACCACCGATCATGAGGCAGAAGCCGATTTCAAGGCCCCAGACACCTCCGGAGGTGCCCACGTCGAGGAACTTGATACCCTTGTTCGCCAGCTCCTCTGCGCGCCGGATGGAGTCCTTGTACATACTGTTGCCACCATCGATCAGGATGTCCCCCGGCGAAGCGAGACCGGCCAGTTCCTTGAGAGTCGCTTCCGTGGGGTCTCCTGAAGGCACCATCACCCAGACGGCACGCGGCGGCTCCAGTGATTCGAGGAGTTCTTTCAGCGACCCCACCTCCGTCACGTCGGGGTTGCGGTCGTATCCAATGACTTCGTGACTTCCTCGACGGAGGCGCTCCGCCATGCCGGCGCCCATCTTGCCGAGGCCGACCATTCCTAACTTCATCGCAGTTCCTCCCGCAGCTCCTCTAGGGTGACGCGTGCAACCCGCTGGCCGCGCGCTTGTAGTGATCGCAGATCGCCCTCTGCCTGGGCTCGTTTCAGCCCGCCAAAGCTGAATGGTTTTCCGGGAATGTCGATGTCTTCTTCAACTTCATCGATGACTTGGATAAATACTCCCGTGCTTGGCCCGCCTTTATGCAGCTGGCCGGTTGAGTGCAGGAAGCGCGGTCCGTAGCCGATCGTTGTCGCTACACGGTAGCGGTTTCGCAGTTCAAGCCGCGCGGCCTGCAGAGGAGCATCCATGGCGGCCGTGCGGGGCAAGTAAGCCTGGATGGCGATGTAGTCGCCGGGCTGTACCTGCTCCAGCAATGACGGCAGCGATGGGGTCTTCAACTCGTCTAGACCTTTCTCCAGAATACGCGCGGTGGCGTCCTTCGCCTCCTGGACATTCGGCTGGTCGAATGGGTTAATGGCCAGCACCTGTCCGGCGACGGCTGTCGCGAACTGCCAGCGGAAGAACTCGCCACCGAGTTGGAGCGTGTCGGTGTAGCCGAGCCGAACGACTGGATGCCCGGCCTGCTCGATCGCCTCGAGTTCGGGATGCTCACCGATCGCTACAAAGAGCCGGTCGTCGCCGTACACTCCGGGCGCGCCCAACGGCTCGCCATCGATGGGGACGATGCCTTTCCCTTCCTTGCCGGTCGATTCGGCGATGAGTTGCTCGATCCAGCTGCCGAGCGCCGCGAGCGGCTCCGGCAGCACGAGGGTCAGCTTGTCGCGCCCCGCCAGGGCGCTTTCGCCCATCACAGCGCCTAGCCAGACGCCTGGGTTCTCCTCAGAAGGCACGCAATAGTGGCATGCGTGCACCATCTCATGCGCGCGATCGACAATTGCGCCAACGTCGGCCCCGATGAGCGCGGCCGGCACCAGGCCGAAATACGAAAGCGCGGAGTAGCGGCCGCCGATGTTCGGGTCGCCCCTAAACGTCCGCCGGAAGCCGCGCTCCCGAGCCAACGTCTCCAGCGGAGTGCCCGGATCCGTGACGGCGACGAAATGATCGCCATCAGGTATCTGCTCCCAGAAGTATGCGAGGTGCGACAGCGTTTCGATGGTCGTGCCAGACTTGCTGGATACGATGAAGAGCGTCCGTTGCAGGTCGATGCTTTCGGTGACCGCCCGGATGCTCGTTGGGTCGGTCGTGTCCAGTACGCGGAGTGTGAGCGCGCCGGAGGTTGCGCCAAACGTGCTGTACAGCACCTCCGGCGCCAAGCTGGACCCTCCCATACCAAGCAGAACGGCCGTGTCGTAGCCGTCCGCGGCCACCTGCTGCGCGAAGCTGCCTAGCTCATCCGCACACTCCAGCATCGTGTCGACGACGTTGAGCCAGCCAAGCCGGTCTGCGATCTCGGTAGGCTCAGGCTTCCAGAGCGTGTGGTCGAAGCTCCAGATCCGGCGGGAGATGTCCTGGTCTCGAGAGGCTTCCAGCCGCTTACGTACGGCATCCGTGAGGCCGCCCAGCTCCCCATTGTGTGTATCGCGGCCAGAAGGCGCATCGCGTAGCGTTTTCTCGATCTCCTGAAGGAGCGCATCGAAGTCGTTTGCGAAGGAGGCGAGCCCCTCTTCGAGGAGCGTATCGGTGACCGTCTTCAGATCGAATCCTTCCTTTGCCGCCTGCTGTAGTGTCTGTTCCGCCTCGGTGAGACCTTCCTCAATGCTGGGGCGCGCCTTTCCGTGGTCCAGGAAGGCCCGAAGTGTAGCTTCCGGCATGGTATTCACGGTGTCAGGCGCAATCAACTCTTCGATGTACAGAACGTCGGAGTACTCGGGGTTCTTGGTACCCGTCGACGCCCAGAGCGGTTGTTGCACGCGCGCGCCCTCGGCCGCGAGCCGTTCCCAGGCGGCTCCTGAGAAGATCTCCCTGAATCGCTTGTAGGCGGTCTGCGCGTTGGCGACGGCGATCTTGCCGCGCAGAGGCGACGCTGCTGGCAACAGGGCGTCGGCCTTGCTCTCGACGCGGGAGACGAAGAACGAGGCGACGCTGGCGATTGAAGCAAGAGCCTTTCCGGCTGCGAGCCTCTGCACCAAGCCACCGATGTAGGCGCGTGCGACCTGCTCATAGACGTCCACCGAAAAGAGGAGGGTGAGGTTCACGCTGAGGCCGTCCGCCGTCAGCCGTTCGAGCGCCTGAACGCCGGCCGGGGTACCCGGCACCTTAATCATGACGTTCGGCCGCCCGACCAACTCGAACAGGCGCTTCGCCTCCGCAACGGTCTTGCCGGCATCGTTCGCGATGGCCGGAGGCGCTTCGAACGAAACGTATCCGTCTTTCCCGTTCGTCTGGTCATAGATGGGGCGAAGTACGTCCGCGGCAAGGCGAATGTCTTCGCTCGCAAGCGCAAGGAACGCCTCGTACGGGTCGCGTTGGCCGCTTCTGGCGATCTCACTAAGCGGCTGGTCATAATCGCTAGAGCCAGAGATCGCCTTGCGGAAGATCGTGGGGTTCGAGGTGATCCCCGTGATCCAACCATCATCGACCATGCGCTGCAACTCGCCGGACGTGATAAGGCCACGCCGGATGTAGTCAAACCAGACGCTCTGGCCTTGCTTTTGGAGCTGTTCGATTGGGGTGATCATAGTTTCCCTTGCTGTGGTCCCGTCCTACGGGGTGAGGAGTGCGTGTGCTCGCTCCGCGACAGCCTCTGGCGTAAAGCCGAACTGTTCTGCCAGCACTTGGGCCGGCGCCGACGCGCCGAAGTGGTCGATGCTCACGATGTCACCCCGATCGCCAACGTACGCACGCCAGCCCAACGGGGAAGCCGCTTCTATTGCGATCCGAGCAGCGAGCGACGGCGGAATCACCTCGTCTCGATAAGCCTGAGGCTGCTCCTCGAAGACCTCCCAGCTCGGCATGCTGACAACGTTCGCCTTCAGTCCGCGTTCCAGAAGGAGCGCCCTGGCTTCGATCGCGAGCGCGACCTCCGAGCCGGTGGCGAGCAGGAGCAGATCGGGCGCGCCGGAATCGTCGCCAGCCACAACATAGCCACCGCGCGCGACGCCTGTCCGAACCCGTTCGACATCGTCCATCACAGGCAAGCCCTGGCGAGAGAGGACGAGCGCGGAAGGGCCGGAGCGCTCCAGCGCCAAGCGCCAGCACGCCGCGGTCTCGTTCGCGTCCGCTGGCCGGAACACGGTCAGGCCCGGGATCGCCCGAAGGCTGGCCAAATGCTCGATAGGCTGGTGTGTGGGGCCGTCCTCGCCTAGGCCGATGCTGTCGTGGGTGAAGATGAAGATCACGTGCGCCTCTTGCAGGGCGGCAAGGCGAAGCGTCGGACGCATGTAGTCCGAGAAGACGAAAAATGTCGCGGCGTATGGGATGACGCCACCGTGCAGGGCCATGCCGTTCACGATGTTGCCCATCGCGTGCTCGCGCACTCCAAAGTGCATGTTGTGGCCGCACCACTCGTCGAATCCGAGGTCGCCATACCCTTTCATATAGGTGTTGGTGGAAGGCGCCAGGTCCGCGGAGCCGCCGACCAGCGTCGGCAGCCCTTTGATCAGGCCGTTGAGGACCTTGCCTGAAGCGACGCGAGTCGCCATCGCCCCGCCCTCCGATGAGAAGTTCGGAAGCGCGATGTCCCAGCCTTCTGGTAACTCCCCTGCTATCACGGTACGCCAGAGCCGGGCTTCCTCTGGGTACTCAACCTCATACTGGGCGAATTTGGCGTCCCATTCTTGTTCCCAATCGCGTCCGCGATCCAGCGCCTTGCGGAACTCGGCGAGCGCCTCGTCAGGCACGTGGAAACTCGGCTCCTCAGGCCAACCCAGCGCCCGCTTCGTCTCGCGCACCTCATCCTCGCCCAGCGGCGCGCCGTGGGCTTCGGGTGTTCCTGCCTTGGCCGGGCTGCCGAAGGCGATCACCGTGCGGGCGATGATGAGCGAGGGCTTGTCCTCCTCGGCAGAGGAGCGATCGATGGCATTCGCGACCGCCTCGACATCGTTGCCATCGACGCGCTGCACGTGCCAGCCGTAGGCCTGAAAGCGCTGGCCTACCTGCTCCGTGAAGGCGATATCGGTGCTGCCCTCAATCGTAATGTCGTTGTCGTCGTACAGATAACAGAGCTTGCCAAGGCGAAGCGTGCCGGCGAGCGAAGCCGCCTCCGCCGCGACGCCCTCCATAAGGTCCCCGTCGCTAACGATGCCGTACACGCGATGATCGATGATTGTGTTTCCGGGGCGATTGAAGTGTTCCGCCAGGAACCGCTCCGCAACGGCCATGCCGATGCCCATGGCGAAGCCCGCGCCAAGAGGCCCTGTGGTCAACTCTACGCCTGGTGTAAGGCCAACTTCTGGATGGCCCGGGGTCTTGCTCCCCCATTGGCGGAAGCGTTTGAGTTCAGCCAGTGGCAGATCGTAGCCGGTGAGATGGAGGAGGCTATAGAGCAGCGTTGAGGCGTGGCCGGGCGACAGCACGAAGCGATCGCGATCGGGCCATGCCGGATTGGCGGGGTTGTGGCGGAGAGACCGCGTCCACAGCGCGTAGGCCATCGCGGCCGCGCCCATGGGGGTGCCTGGATGGCCGCTGCCTGCCTGCTGCACCGTGTCCATTGCCAGCGTGCGGATGGTATTGACGCAGAGCTCGTCGATGCTGGTGGGAGGTGTCGTCATGGTTCTATGATTACGTTACTGTGAACATGCCAGCCCGTTGGTGATGATCATCACCAACGGATCCTAGGCGAACAGCGAGGGCGCCTCTCGGGTTACCCCCGGAACGTCAGCGAAGGGCAGCTTCCGAAGCGCTTCGGTCACGGCCGGTTGCCGGGGACACCGGAGGTGGCGCCGGTCGAGCGCCGTTCTTCGTCTTGCAGGGCGAGCGCAAGGTTGCGGGCGGTGTGGATCAGCGATACGTGCGTGAAGGCCTGCGGAAAGTTGCCAAGCGCCTCGCCGGTCTTGGCGTTCAGCATCTCCGAATACAGCCCAAGGTGATTGCCGCAGCCGAGCATGCGCTCGAACAGGACACGCGCCTCGTCCAGTTCGCCGATGGACGTGAGGTAGCCGATGAGCCAAAACGTGCACATGGTGAAGACGCCTTCGTCGCTGTCAAAGCCGTCATCGGTCTGCTGGGGCGGGTAGCGTCGCAGGAGCCCGTTCACCTCCAACTCGACGCGGATACGGTTCACCGTCGAGCGCATCCTGGGGTCTTCGGCCGGCAGGAAGCCAACCATCGGCATCATGAGCAGCGCGGCGTCGGTGTGCTCCGCGCCGTAGTACTGCACGAACGACTCCAGCCGTTTGTTCCAGCCTCGCTCAAGCACATCCGCGTGGATTTCCTCTTGGAGCGTGCGCCAGCCGTCCAGGTCAACTTCCTTGCCAAGGGCCTTGGCCAAGAATATGGCCCGGTCGAGGGCGAGCCAACACATCACTTTGGAATGGACGAAATGACGCATCTCGCCACGGACCTCCCACATGCTCCGATCTGGGCGGTGCCAGTTGTCGATGACGGCCTGGACGAAACTCTCGATCGTCTCCCAGAGGCGGTCACGGATCTCGCCGCCCGCACGATGAAATGTCGAGCATGCGATCATCACCTCTCCGAAGATGTCGAGCTGGAGATGACTCGATGCCGCGTTCCCGATTCGAACTGGCTTGGAACCCCGGTAGCCTTCCAGGTGGTCGAGTGTAAACTCTGTTAGGTCCTCTTCGTGCTCGACACCATACAGCGGCTGCAGGCGGACCCCGCATGACTCACAAAGGACGACGAGCCAGTTAAGGAACTCCGCTGTCTCGCTAATGTGGCCGAGCCGGTCAAACACATCCAGCGTAAATGAGGCGTCCCGAATCCAGCAGAAGCGGTAGTCCCAATTCCGGTCGGCGCCGATCCATTCCGGAAGCGAAGTCGTGGCTGCCGCCGTGAGCGATCCGGTTGGCCGATAGACAAGCAGGTGCAGTGTGAGTACGGAGCGGACGACCTCGTCACGCCATTGTCCCCTGTAATCCAGGTCGGCCACTATGTCCGTCCATCCCTTGATCGTAAACGCTAGCCGTTCCCGCCAGCCGGCCGTGCTTGGTGGCTCGGCGGCATCCCAGCGGAGGACAAAGGCCAGCTCGTCGCCTTCCTGAACGGCAAATGTGGCTGTCGCGTCGCCGTTCGCCACGACGAGGCCGACGGGGGAGGCGAGGGCCAGCCTGGTGGCGTCTTGTTCGGCGACGACTCCTCCTCCGGCGACTCGCATCTTCGTCCGCCCCCGAGCGTAATCCAAGCGCGGCTGAAAGAGGCAGCTCATCTGAACGGTGCCGCGGACGCCGCGGACGATGCGCAGCAGCTCGTGGCTGGACTGCTTCGGATCCTGTCCGATGGGCATGAAGTCCTGAATCTCAACTTGGCCATCGTTTGTGGTGAAGCTTGTACACAGGATGTTGGTGTCCTGCAGATAGCGTTGCTCTGATTGGTACTCGCCTGCCGGGCTCACCCGGAAGCGGCCACCTTTCTCGTCGTCGAGGATCGCGGCGAATACGCTGGGAGAGTCGAAGCGGGGGAAACATAGCCAGTCGATCGAGCCGTCAAGCCCGACCACCGCGGCCGAGTGCATGTCGCCGATGATGCCGTAGTCGCTGATCGGTTTGTAGCTCACGCCGGTATATTACCATCCACCGCGACAACTGTGTGGCGCAATGGGCTGAAATTCCAGCGACCGCAAGAGACGCTGTCCATGGCCGTTCCTAGGCCGCTTTCGCTTCGCTGCCGAACAGCCGGATGCGTGCCTCGACAGATGAGCGGATCGCATCCTCCACCTCGCCCATCAGCTCGTAGAGGTTGAAGATGTCCGGCCGCTCCGTCAGAACCTGACGCATCCGGCCCAAGGCAGCCAGCCTCAGGTCGGAATCGGTGTTGATCTTGGCGACCCCCAAGGAGATGGCCCGCTGGATGAACTCCTGCGGGATGCCTGTGGCCTTTGGCAGCCGAGCGCCGTAACGCTCGGCGAACGCCACGTCCTCCGATCGAACCGCCGAAGCGCCGTGAAGGACGATCGGGTTCTCGATGAGATCGGCGATGGTGCCCAGCCGCCCGAAGTCGAGCCGCGGTTCGCCTTTGAACTTGAAGGCGCCGTGGGAGGTGCCGATGGTGATCGTGAGCGAGTCGGCGCCGGTCTCGTTCACGAAGCGCACGGCCTCCTCCGGTACCGTGAAGGTGGCCTCAGCTTCTTCTTCACCCACGTCCTCGATGCCGGCGAGCTGACCGATCTCGGCTTCCACCTGGACGTCGCGGGCGTGCGCATACTCCACGATCTCTCGCGTTGCCGCGATGTTCTCCTCCAGCGGCAATCGCGACGTGTCGATCATCACCGAGGTGTACCCGGCCTCCACCGCGGCCCTCGCCACTTCGATGCTCTTACCATGGTCCATGTGGAGCGCTACGGGAACCGGCGCCTCTTCCGCGAGGCGGCGGACGATGGAGGCGATGTTCCCAAAGCCAGCGTGCTTGACGGCGCCTTCCGACGTCTGAACCATCACCGGCGCTCTCAGGTTCGTCGCGGCAGCGATGACCGCCCGAGCGGACTCCAGGTTGTAGACGTTAAAGCCGCCGACAGCCCAGCCTTCCTGACGGGCGGCCGTCAGGTAGCTGAGCGGATTAACGAGCATCAGCCCTCCACGCTTCCGGATGCAGCGTTCCGCAGCTCGCCGGCCGTCAGCGCCAGCAGGCCCCCGATGCCCTCGATGGTGATGTCCGCGCCTGGGAATTCGTGGTGCGCCGGGTCGTGCGCGTACTTGCCTTGGCATACCATGACGGTAGTCATCTGGGCGCCCATGGCGCCTTTCATACCCACATGGATGCGGGGCTTGTCATCGACCATTGCGTAGTGGGCGGCGGGAAATCGCTTCTTGATATCAGCAAGCTCTAGCTCTTTGTGCACGTAGACTAGAACGTTGCCGTCCACGGCCGTTTCCAATCCAGCCGACTGGATCTTGTGGCGTTGGAACAGTTGATCCCCATCCGAAAGTATGACGGGCAACGCGAAGGACGAAACGTGATCAATCGCGGCCATGCTGTCGGCATAGACGAAGTCCTTAAAGGAGAATCCGTATAGGACCGCACTGACCTGGCTGACGCATTCGGAATCGGTACATTCACGTCCGAATCGTTCGATCGTCTCCGGGAAATTGACGAAATCCAGCTCGTCCCGAACGTCTTCGTAGATCCCCCAGAATCGCTCCACGTGCTCTGGACTCAGGACTCTTTGTAGATCTTCTTCTAGACGAATTCGTACCTGGTCATTGTCGAGCAACGTATTATCGACGTCGAGGAGTACGACCATGTCATGTGCAATCATTTCGCTCCGTTCCGCGCCGCCAATAGGCCGCGCGCCTGAACCTGAACATAGCAAGCAGCAAGCCCTGCTTGACGGGCGCCTCTGAGCAATTCACTCAGGCTACCCAGCCAACCGGGCGCTGACTGCCGTATGCCACGGACATCGCACGGCAGCGGGGGACTTCTCGCCTCTTCTGGCTGAGGGAGGTGCCAGCAAACCACCGCACCGTCATCCACGGGACCGCGATCAACCGGGATACCTCGGACGGCAAGCAGGCCTAGTTGTTGTTCGTCTGTTAGGCGGGCTTCGTAGAGGAGGGTGCTATGGATGCCACTCATGACCTTCCGCGTGATGTCATTGTAGTAGATGCCTGTTTTCATGTCCCTGTTTCGCTTTCTGCTTCCCCTTCTCTTAATTGCCCCCAGTTTCTCATGACTGATCGACCGTTCATGTATCCCGGATTACGAGGCGCTGGGCGCTTCTTTGGGGGGGCAGTGCAGGGTCCAACTTGATCGCTGGTACAGCTTCGCCGGCTTTTGGAAGGCCACCGATCCTGGCCGCACATGGCTTCGCCTACGGCTCGTCCACCCGGCTCAGATGAAGGAGGCGAATGAAATTCGTGCGCCCGGCCGGTCCGCCCGGCGCCGCGCCCACAACAACAACGATCCCGCCTTCTTGCATCACGCCCTGTGCCCGAAGTTCGCGAGCAACGCTCTCAACAAGGTCATCCCCCCGCGCCGACTTCACCACGAGAGGCATGATGCCACGCCAGAGTGCGAGCTGGTTGGCGGTGGCCGGCCGCTCACAGAGAGCAATAATCGGTATTGCCGGACGTAGCTTGGAGAGGATCTGGGCAGTCCGCCCAGAGCGGGTAAACGCGGCGATCGCGCCTGCCCCAACCTCTCTGGCCAGCGTGGCCGCGGCGTGGCAAACGGCATGCGACTGAGTGGTCCGTCCCTCTACAATCGGTTGATCCGCCACCGCAATGGTCTCCGCCTCGCGCACGATCCGATCCATCGCCTGGACGGTCTGCACTGGAAATTCGCCGACGGCTGTTTCGCCGCTGAGCATCACGGCATCGGTGCCATCAAGAACGGCGTTAGCGACGTCGGACGCCTCGGCGCGAGTCGGCTGCGGGCTGTGCGTCATCGACTCCAACATCTGAGTCGCGGTGATCACGGGCTTTCCCAGGCGGTTCGCGCGCGCGATGATCTCCTTCTGGGCGGTCGGCACTTTTTCAGGTGAGAGTTCCACGCCAAGATCGCCGCGCGCAACCATCACGCCGTCGAATGCGCGCAGGATACCGTCCAAGTGGTCCAAGGCCTCCGGTCTCTCGATCTTCGCGAGGAGTGGGACGTTCCTGCCGGACTGGCTCATGACCCGGCGCGCGGCATCCGCGTCCTTCGGGTGACGAACGAAACTCAACGCCACCATGTCCACACCCTGAGCCAGCCCGAAACGAAGATCCGTACGGTCCTTTTCGGTGAGGGCTGGAGCGCGGACAGCCACGCCTGGCAAGTTCACCCCCTTGCGCGGGCGCAATGTGCCCCCGCGAACGACGACGCACTCCACATCATCTCCAGCGATCGCCTCGACTCTTAGTTCCAGAGCGCCATCGTCCAGCAGGATCGAGTCTCCAGGGGTGACGTCTTTAGCGAGTCGCGAATAGCTCACGGTCACGGCGTTCGCGGTTCCGGATATCGTCTGGTTCGTCAGCCGAATACGGCGGCCTTCGCGCAGTTCAACGGCAGGCTTGGCGAGCGTGCCAATGCGAATCTTGGGTCCTTGCAGGTCCTGGAGGACGGCAACAACACGACCCGATTCCTCGGCCACGAGTCTTGCAAGAGCGATCTCATCGCCGTGCGTCGCCAGTTCGCCATGGGAGAAGTTGATTCTGAGCACGTTGACGCCAGCGTCTACAAGCTGCCGAAGCACTCGCCGGTCCGCCGTCGCCGGCCCAACCGTAGCTACGATCTTCGTCCTTCGCATCGAGCCTATTGCAGCCTCCCCGGCCCCACGCGGAAGCGAGGGGCGAAACCTGTCGAAACAGCCAACAAGGTGGTGGGTCCGCGTAGATTGAACGACGACACCTCGAAGTACGGGAGTTCCAGGATTTGGAGACGGAAGCGCTGCATCGTGTCAGTTCCTACGGGCATTCACTGGCGAGCATCTACTGACGTCTACAGCGATCGGACCTTCTGCCGGTCGCCCAGATGTATATCAGATTACATCCTACTTGGCCGCTAGCGGCACGGGTGTGCGAGCGATTACGTCGGCGTGGCCCTCGTATGAACAGCCCGGGACCTCATCCGATAGTTCCTCCAACCGTGATGACAGCTACAGGAGACACAACTCGATCGTGACATCATATTGGACAAGACGAAAGGTCAGAGGAGCAAGATGAACATCGAACGACAAGACGCGCAGCACGAGCTAATGGAGCCCCGAATCAACCGGCGCAACGGAGAACGAGAGTGGACTGGTCTTCGGGACATCAACGGCCCAAGTCTGCATTTGGTCCAGAACAACGGCTTGGCAGTCCTTGGGGAGCAGGCCCGCGCGGATCGCAAGGAATATGAACAGCAACCGCCCCGGCCATCGCTGTGGTCCGAGCTTCTCGCGGGATTCGAATGGGTAGCGCTGAAAGCATCGCCCGTGTACTACGGTCTGGGCGTTCCACACGGCGCCGGCGCCCCAGTTATCCTTGTTCCCGGCTTCCTCGGCTCAGACCTCTCTCTTTTAGAGATGCACCTGTGGCTAGGCCGGCTTGGTTACCGCTCGTTTCCTTCGCGCATCGGCCGGAACGCCGAGTGCCCGGACATCCTCTTGGAGCGCCTGAGCGAGACGATCAGCCATGCTCGCCGCGAAACGGGGCAAAAGGTCAGCCTGATCGGTCACAGCCTCGGAGGCTTACTGGCGCGCTCCGCGGCAGGTCAGATGCCGGACGATGTAGCACAGCTGATCACGATGGGTACCCCGCTCCGGCGCCTGACGGCCCACCCGGCGGTGTTCACGCTCATCAAGCGATTCCTGCGGCGCAGCAACCGCCGTTCCAGCGGCCAGCCATGCCTGAAGGTGTTCCACGCGGGGCTCAAGGAATGCCTTCCTCAGCCGGTGCCGCATACGTCCATCTGCAGCGGGACCGACCCGATCGTGCAGTTGGACGACTGCTCCGGGAACGAGCGTGGCCGGACTATCGAGGTGGCGAGCACACACATCGGCATGCCGGTGAGTCCCGCGGTCTATCGCGAAGTTGCGGCCGCACTAGCCTCGCCTCAGCCGATAGCCGTGCCAGCTAACATCGACCGGATACCGGAATCCGTGCTACCCCGCGCAGCCTGAGACGATGACTAGCGACACGCTGATCAAGGAGGTGACGCTAGGGCGCCAAGAGCAAGCCATGTCCGTCTACGGCGAAGGAGGTGAGCTGCTGACACGAGGCGTCGCCCGAATCGGCGAGGACGGACAGTCTGTGCTCTTTATCAAAGTTGAACAGCCCGGGGCGTTGGTACACTACTTCTTCCTATCAGGCCGCCGCCGCGCCAGGGTGGAAACCGGGAGCGGCGCCATGAGTGGGAAGCTCATCACTTGGATGAATGCGAACAGCCGCTACTGGTCTCTCAACATCGCGGCCTAGGCGGATTGAGCGCGAAAGCTCGGAGTGGCGACACCCAGCGCAGGATCTGGGCCTGAGCGCTGTGGCAGCGTACGCGAGGTCTATCCAGCCGCCCTGAGCGTTTCTACTTTGTGGAAGCGCCCGGCGCTTCGCCCGCCCTGCCGAATGCCGACGAATTCAGTGTCTGACAGATCGGGGTTCGTCGTCAGGTGCTTCTGCACGAGACCCCCCAGCGGCTGCGCGACGAGCATCGCCAGCATCGATGCGAGCAGAACGTTGGGGATCCGCTCGATCCTGCTGCGGTTGCCCAGCGCGATCAAGGATGAGATGCCGGCAAGAATGCCGGAGACTGCCAGGTTCGTGCCGCACAGCGGCGACACCGCAAGGTGCTTCTCGCCTCGACGCAGCCGGGCGAGCGCCTCCAGCGTCGACTCCCGCACGTGTTCTTCCGTCATCTCGCCGTAGAGGTAGAAGCCGCTGCTCGTCGCGCGGCCGACAAGCCGAATGTCCTGCCCCATCTTGTTGGCGAGCACCGCTATCGTCGCGTGCTCTAACGCGTGATTGCGCCGGATGGTACCGATCATTCGTCCTAACATATGTGAGCCTGAGGCAAGTATACCACAGGCCAACCGTCTGGCTCGATCAGGCCGGCTATGGGGGCGGGAGGCGGTCGATCAGGCCGCCCTCGAACTGGAGGATCAACGTCGCGTCCAGCACGTTGATGCGGCCGTCCAGGTTAACGTCGCCGCCCTCCGGACAGAGGAGCGCGGAGATGAGGCCGGCGCCAAATTGCAGGATGAGGGTCGCGTCGACGCTGTTCGCCGTCCGGTTGCAGTTGACGTCGCCAACGATGACGGCCGGCGGGGGCGTTGGTACCGCTGTTGGCGTGAACGTTGGCCTGGGTGTATTCGTTGGCTCGGCCGTGACCGGCGGGGGCGTGACGCCAACCTGCCAGAGCTGTCCGGTCGTCAGCGAGATGATGTTGACCCAGCCGAACGACCCATCCGTGGGCGCGAGATTGGGCGCGATGGTAATGCGCAGCGTTGCGTCGCGCTCGCAGGGTACGCCCAGCGTGCAGATGACGTCCGAGCCGAGGGCGACGCCGGCCTGCTTGTCGATGGCGAACCATTCCTGTTCATGGTCCGCCCGCCAGGCGAGGATGCCTTGGCCGATGTTGGTGATCGTGACCGTGGTAGCCAACTCGTCTACAGACGTGTGGCTCACCGAGAGAACCGGGTCCCCATGGGCCCCCTCGGCGGCCTCATCGCTCGGACGCTCCACCGGGTCAAAATGCGCCGGCGCGGGGCTCGGCATGTCCATCAGGTCCCAGTTGGCGCAGGCCAGCTCTGAGTCGCCTGATGTGCAGGCGGTCCACGTTTCCAAGCTCAGCGGTTCGCCCCACAGCGGGTCCTCGGTATCGGGGAGCGAGAGCGCGAGGGGATCCCAGAGCTGTTCTCCGCTGACGCTGGGCGGCCGCGCGGCGCAGCCGAACACCAGCTCCTGATAGGGGTAGTCGCCGTAGCTGTGGCCATAGCCATCATCCAGAGCGCCGCAGCTAAACCCACTCCGTGGCCAGGCGTATGACGGGCTGGCAGGGTGGTTGCTGCGGATCGCCGCGAAGGGGCCGGTGAAACCGTTATAGCTCCAGGTAGCGAAGTACCAGTTCTCGACGATGCGAGGATGGCTCACGGAGTCGGTCCCGGCGATCGGCCGCACCTCCGGCGCTCCATTCCACTTTTCCACCAGGATCGCGGCGCCGCGGCCGATGTCGTAGAGGTAGTGTGTCGCAACCAGCGCCTGCTGGAGCGACGGCCAGCCGTCATCGAGTGGCGAGGTCATGCCGCTCGTAATTTGCATGATGCCGTAGCCGCAGTCGAACGACTCAAGGACGGCCTCAACCCCTCCGAACGTCCCGGACTGTGACTGCCGTATGCCGCTTTCGATGTAGCCGATCGCCTTCAGGAGCGTTGGCGGCACATAGGGGTCTTCGTCAAAGGCGCGCTCTCCCCGCAGCCCCGTCTCAACGTTGGGGATCCCAAAGAACACGTTGCTGGGCGCGATCATGTTATAGCCGGCCATCTCCAGGCCGGTGAGGTGCGCGGAGCGGCTTATGGGAGGTTCGTATGTGGTGGGGCTGACACTGAACGCGCAGCCGAACACTTGCGGCGCCGACGTCACGAGGATCGCGAACGCGGCAACGAACGCGACGCTTGCCAGCAGCAATCGGGTCATGGCGCTACTCCAGCCACCCGATCACGAGGACGTCGCTCAACGGCGAAAGCTGCTGTCGATCTCCGGCCGGGCCCATGACTATCACATAGCTTGGACCTGGGTTCGCGGTGGACGATCCTTCAAAGCTGCGCACTACAAGATGAGCGCCATCAGGCGACCACCAGAGCGGCACATAAAAGCCAATGGCGGGGAAGCCGGCCGCAGGCCCCTCTAGGGCCACGGCCGCGTCCGGCGAACCATTCGCTGAGACGTGGACGAGCGAGCCAGCGGCTTCGCCACTAGGGGCGCGTCCTACTGTTAGGCCTCCGGCCGGATCCCAGATCGGGTTAAACTGCGGGCCTGAGAGGCCCGCTACCGCTCCCTGGACCGCGCCACTCGCTACGTCGTAGACTCGCGCATCGAAGGAGATGCTCGAGCTTGAGGTCTGGCCGAGGTAGGCCACCCCGCTGCCGTCAGGAGCAAGGTGCCAGTCGCGAGAGTAGCCGTCGCTGAGGTGCGCGAGAACTTGCGGGCTGCCTCCTGAGATGGCAACTCGCTGAAGGTCCGTTCCCCGTTCGGAGAGGGAAGCGAAGTAGAGCCAAGCTCCATCCGGCGTGACGCCGATCGGATAGAGGCCCGCCTGGCCTTCGGCCAAGAGCGTCGTTTCACCAGCGAGATCGACGAGCAGGAGCTGAACGCTATCGCCGGCTGCTGGCCGAAGGACAACGACGGCATCGCCGGCGGGTGTCCAGACGGGCGTTGTACGGAGGCCGACGTGCTCCGCGAGGAGCGTGGCTGCGCCGGACTCGATCTCCAACGCCCAGAGCTGGGCAGAATCGAACCAGCCGGCGCCTGGGGGCAGGACGACGTAGGCAAGATGGGCGCCGTCCGGCGAGACGCTGGCAGAGATGCCTGATCCCGGGCTATGTTCGACGGTAGTGACGTATGCTCGATCGGTGGGGTCGTTCGGATCAGCCGCCCAGATGGTGTCCGCGAGCTGGCCGAACTCGCTGTAGATAAGCAGCGGGCTGGCCTGCTCTCGCAGCGCCGCTAGCTCAGCGGAGGCGTTCGCTTCGCCGTCGCTCCCGATGAAAGAGACGTACGAGGTAACGACCGCGGCGACCGCGATGATGATGGCGATGCCGAGCAGCCCGCGCCGGCTGGTGCGGCGCGTCCTCGTAGTAGAGGGTGCTCCAGCGTGGGCGGCGTTCGTTAAATGGGTGCGGAGGAGCCTCATCCCCGACGCTCCGTTCTGGCGAGATTGCGCCAGCGTCCCCCACCTGCCGCTAGCCTTGCCGGACCTGAAGGCTCCCTTCCTCGGTGCGTGCCTTGCTCCTTCTGGAGAACACGCATGGGAGGACCAGGGCCGCGTCGCTAGGTTAGAAAGGGTATCAGGTTCTCATGAACTGTCAAACCTGCGTCTACTTCCAAAACGACCGCTACCGCCCGCCAGATGCCAGCTGCCCGAGTTATGGCGGCAGGCTGCCGACCAGGCCCGCGACGAACTGTAGGACGAGGACTGCGTCTATCGAATTCAGGGTGGCATCGGCGAGCGCGCCTAGTTGCTGCGGGTCTGGCATGGGAGTATACTCTTTCCTGCCCTACTACTGGTGGCAACAAGAGGTGCTCACGCGATGGTCCACGCAGCCATCAACTCGACCAGTGTCCTCAGATTCGCGGGCATCGCCGCGCTTGTGGTGTTCCTCACGTTGCTGCAGTTCGATACGCCCGCCGCACGCGCCGCCCTCACCGACCTGGACGGCGACGGGGTGGCCGACGTCGCCGAGAGCGTCTTCGGCTCGGACCCTGACAACCCCGCGAGTACGCCGGAGACCGCCAGCTTTCCATTTTTCGTGTTCACCGACGTTTGCGCGGACGGCATCGATAACGACGCGGACGGTCTGACGGACGCGGCCGATCCCAGCTGCGTAGACAGCGACAGAGATGGCATTTCCGATCCGTCGGAGGTGTTCCTCGGTTCAGACCCGAACGACCGTGAC
>JADFRJ010000210.1 GCA_022561355.1 Chloroflexota bacterium
AGTCAGCGCCCCCTGGTCGATCTGGTACGCGCCGAACCAGCCGACAGCGACCATCGAGAGCATCCAGATGCCCGTCAGGATCGGCTGGTTGTAGGCCTGAATGCGGTTCGCCGCGTAGGAGACGTCAAAGAGGTCGTTCGCCTCCCTGGCGAACTTCCGGCTCTCTTCCTCCTCACGGGCGAACGCTTTCACGACGCGCATGCCGGAGAGGTTCTCCTGCAGGACGGTGCCGAGCCGGCCCTGCATGTTCTGCACTTGCATCCAGATGGGACGCAGCTTAAGGGCCACGTAGATCGAACGGGCGGCCACGATCACCACGAAGACCCCGGCGATCAGCGCCAGCTCCCAGCTCACGAGTGTTATCAGCACCATCGCAGCGGTGATCAGGATGAGCAGATAGAGGATTCTCAGGATGCCGATGCTGATGAACATGCGGACCGCCTCCACGTCCTGCGTAGCGCGGGACATGATCTGGCCGGTCTGCGCCTTGTCGTGATACGCGAAGCTCAGGCGCTGCAGGTGGTTGTAGATGTCATTCCGGACGTCGTATGCGACGGTCGAAGCGAGCCACTCACCAACATACGTCTGGCCATAGGCGAATGCGCCACGCAACACGGAGACCGCGACGATCGCCACACCGATCCATACCAGCGTGGATTTCTCGCCGGTCGCCACGTCATTCTGGATATTGAGCCCGGTATCGATCGCGCGCTGAACGAGGATCGGCATCAGCAGCATGAATCCGGCGGCGCCGGCCACGCAGATCTGGGCTAGCAGAGCTACGCGCCAGTAGGGGAAGGCATAGGCCAGAAGCCGAAGCAGAATCGGCGATCCGCGACGTCGCATACGTATCCTTGCTATAGCTCGTACGTTCGGGCGGGAGTATATCTAATCTTTACGCTAACGTCAACCTTTGCAGCTTCAGCGGTCTAACCAGCGGAACGGCCCATAGATAGCCGTGCTACAATAGAAATCGACCCAGGCCCCGGTGCATTCTGAGGATCAATTCATGCGTGCGGCGCAGACTCGTTGTAGTATCCGGCCAATGAGATTGGGCGATATTCCGCAGGTGATGGACATCGAGCGGGAGTCTTTCCCCACCATGTGGCCGCAAACGACGTATCGCAAGGAGCTGAAGAACAAGCTTGCGCGATACTTGGTCGCCTACGAGCCGATGAGTGAGCCCCCTGATGCAGCAGCAGCGGCGCCCCTCCAGCGCGAACCCGGCCTCAGCGGTCTGCTGCGGCGGCTGTTCAGTCCGGCCCCCGCGACACAGGAGCGCATCCTGGGAGTCGTCGGGCTCTGGTGCATGATGGGCGAAGGCCACATTGT
Organism: Chloroflexota bacterium; assembly: GCA_022561355.1. GTDB lineage: Bacteria > Chloroflexota > Dehalococcoidia > DSTF01 > RBG-16-68-14 > SZUA-185. The sequence goes on from JADFRJ010000210.1 coordinate 1,333, forward strand.
GACCATCGCTGTTCGCAAAGCCTACCGGCGTCAGGGCATTGGCGAATTGCTTGTTGTCGCGATCATTGATGCCGCCCAAGAAGCGGGCCAGGATGGCGTGACGCTGGAGTACCGCATCTCCAACCAGGGCGCGCGGAAGCTGTACGAGAAGTACGGCTTCATGCAGGTGGGTGTGCGCGCCCGCTACTACAGCGACAACCAAGAGGATGCCGTGCTCATGAGCACTCCGCCCCTCAGGTCATCGAAGTTCCGAAAGCTCCTGTCCGAGCGGCTCGCGGAGCAGCAGGCGCGCTGGGGCGACGAATATCCATTAGCCGGCGCGGCCGCCAAGCTCGCCGACGCACTCGCGGGTCCACGGCCTTAGCAAGCGCCGCCGTTCCTCAGGCAGCGTCCGCGGCGCGTGCCCAAACCGCGTAGAGCGGGTCGGTTGGCACGCCGATGTTCGGACTGCGGTCTTTCGCCGTGATCCCATCCCAACCCTCCGCGTAGTGGAAATACGCGCCCACAAGGCGAGCGCGCTCCTCCGCGTTGCAGGCCAGCCAGATCGCGACGGCCTTTTCGGGGAAGATGCGGTTAGAGAACGTGACAACGAAGGGCGCGCCGGGCCGCAGCACTCGCCGTAGCTCTCGGAACACCTCTACCGGCTGGATCAGGTACTGGACGGAGACGGTCATCACGCCAGCATCGAATTCCGCGTCCTCGAACGGCAGGCGAGGGTCGGCGTTGACGTCGTGCACGACGTAGTCGTCAAGCTGGACGTTCTCGCGCATCTCGACTTCGTTCATGCCGAGGCCCACGGTCCGCTCCCGCGGCACCTCTTCAGGAAAGTGTGACTTCCAGCTCGACAGCATGTCGAGGATGACGCCGTCCGCTGGGAGCAGCTCGGCATAGAGCGCGCGAACCGCGTCGATCGCGGCCTCATCGATGTGCGTCATGAGCCGGGGCGCCACGTAGTAGGCCGCATCCTCGCGTTCGTCCTGGCGCTGGAAGTGCTCCGGCAAGAAAGGCGCTTCGCTCACGGCAGGCATAGTAACATCCCCGGCACGAACGGCTTCGGGCGCTGTGGTAAACTGAACAGAACGCGAGTTCAGAACTTCTTTGATTGAAGCAGTACAATCCCTAATCGACGCCATTGAGGCCGGGCTGCTCGATTTCATCGACGGTACTTACGATGTAATCGGCTGGCCTGGCCTTGTCGTGATGATGGCAATCGAGAGCGCCGCCATCCCGCTGCCCAGCGAACTGATCATGCCGTTGGCGGGCTGGAAGCTGGTGAAAGACGAGGGCTTGGGGGAGGAGTGGTTATTCGTGGCTGCCTTCATGGGCGGGCTCGGCAACACGCTCGGTTCGCTGATTGCATACTACGTGGGGGCATGGGGGGGCAGGCCGCTCGTTTTGAAATACGGCAAGTATGTCCTCATCTCCCGCCACGACCTCGACCTCGCGGACCGTTTCTTCGATCGCTGGGGGAACGGGGCGATCTTCTTATCGCGGCTGCTGCCGGTCGTCCGGACGTTCATCAGTGTGCCGGCCGGCATTTCGCGGATGCCGGTTGTACAATTCACGGTCTACACGTTCGCCGGCGCGTTCATCTGGTCGCTCGGCCTAGCCTGGGGCGGGTTCGCTCTCGGCGAGAACTGGGAGGACCTGCGCGACTGGATGCGCCCGGCCGACATCCCGATCGTCGCGGTCAGCCTGATTCTCGTAGGTTGGTACGTCTATATACACGTGAAGCGCGCTTGGGGCGATTCGGCTGAAGAGGCCTAATGGTGCAAAAAGTCGGCGAACAGGCTGGCGAACAGCCTAAAGAGTCCAGCCCGCGAAAGTCTCCGTTTCGTGGCAGCACGCTGGTCTGGATCCTGATCATCAGCGGGATCGTGGTGGTTGGCCGGGTCACTCCGTACGCGCCGGTGCGCGACTTCTTCGGCAGCTTCGGCTGGCTGACCGAACAGGCGATTAGGATCACCAGGAACCTCTTTGAGTCGCACGGTTACCTGACGGTGTTCCTGGCGCCGCTCCTGGAGAACACCCTGTTCTTGGGTGCGCTGATCCCCGGCACGCTCGTGATACTGCTGGCGGGCTTGGGCGCCCACGACGGCCTGATCTCCTTCTGGCCGGCCGTCCTGCTGGGCATCAGCGGCGCGATCATCGGCGACACGATCAGCTACGGGATGGGGCGCTACGGCTGGCGATGGCTGGGGCCCGAGTCACGCCTTGTGCGCTGGGCTGAGGATATGCGCGAACCGCTGCTCGGCCACAGCGTCTGGCTCGTGCTCAGCTATCATTTCGCCGGGTACTCGCGGCTCGTCGGGCCCGCCGCATCCGGCTTCCTGCGCATGCCACTCGGGCGTTGGATGCTGCTCGACTACATCGGTGTCTCGATCTGGGTGTTTACATACATGTCGGCTGGATACCTGATGGGAGCGATCTTCAACTTGAGCCTCGACGACTCGACGCGGAACGTGCGCATCTTCGAAGTGATCCTGTTCGCGTTCTTCATCATCGCCATCCTCTCCGTCATGCGCGCAGCGAGCGCACAGAAAAAGCGCCTGGCCGAACAGGCCGACGACTCGACCCCTGCCTGACGTCCGGGCCCTAGTTGGGTATAGTGGGTGCCGTTCCCTGCTGACGGACCAACTTGGAGGTGTTCGCATGGCCGATGAAGAGCAGCTAGACATCCGAAACGCGGCCGGAAAGCCACCTGAGGAAGCTCTGTTCTTCTACCAAGGCGAATCGGAAGTCGTCGCGCCGGGGGTCTTTTTCTTCCCCAAGATGGGCACGTCGACTGTCTTCGCTTGCGACGACCGTCTCGTTGTCGTCGACACGTCGCCGCGCTGGGTCGCGCAGCGCACTATCGCGGAGCTGCGCGAGAAGCACAGCAAGGCGCCCGTGGAGACGATCATCTACACGCACGGCCACATCGACCATACGAGCGGCGCAGCCGGCTGGCGGGCGGAGGCGGAGGAGCGCGGGCTGCCGCGCCCGCGCATCGTCGCGCACGAAGACTTGCCTAACCGGTTCGACCGCTACAAGCTGCTGCGCGAGCAGAACAACTTCATCAACCGCGTGCAGTTCGACCTGGAAGAGACGTGGGGATGTGGGACGACTCGAACTGGGTCTATCCGGACGCCACCTATCGCGACGCACTCAACCTTGA
>JADFRJ010000211.1 GCA_022561355.1 Chloroflexota bacterium
TGATGGGGTTCGCGGCGAGCGCGCCCCCGGACGGATTGATCGAGACGCTGTCCGCAAGCCCTAGCGCCTGCTTCAGGATCAGCTCCTGGTGCGCGAACGGCGCGTGCAGCTCGGCGATCTCGATCTCTCCGTTCGCGCCGGCCTTCTGCGCTGCGAGCGCGGTCGAAGGTGACGTCGTCAGGTCGCGAACGCCCAGCGCGTGCGCCTCGATGCGATGATCGATGCCGCGGATCCACGCAGGACGCTTGCAGACTGTGCGGGCGAGGTCGCCGGCAGCGAGCACGATCGCTACCGCGCCGTCCGTGATCGGCGGGCAGTCGTGTTTCCGGAGCGGCGACACGATGTAGTCCTCCGCGAGCAGCGCGTCGATGTCGAAATCGCCCGCGATCTGAGCGTTGGGATTGCTCTTCGCGCTGGCCCGGCTGCGGGCCGCGACGCTGGCGAAGTCTCGCTCGGTGAAGCCGGTGGTATCCAGCAGTGCGCGCGCCTGCAGGGCCGCGATGTCGACGGCGTCCGGCCAGAGCGGGGCGACGTAGTAGGGGTCGAGTTGGAGCGCCAGCATCTGCCGCACGTTGCCCAGCGATGACTTGCCGAACGCATAGACCAGCGCGGAATCGATGTCGCCGTGCTGGAGGCGCACCCAGGCTTCGTACAGCGCCCAGGCGCCATCCATCTCTACGTGCGACTCGCGGATCGGCGGCCACGGGCCGATGGCGTCCAGCGCAGAGACGAACGAGAACGGCTGGCCGGCTAGATAGTCGCTTGAGCCGGAGCAGGTGAACCCGATCTCGTCCTTGGGGATGCCGGAGCGCGCGACGGCCTCCCGCACGACGGGCGAGAGCATCTCCACCTCATTGTGGCCGGCGTTCCGGCGCACGTTTGGCGCTTGCGCGAACGAGATGACGGCTACTTCGCGCACTAGAGATGCTCCTTGTATGAATCGTACGGCGCGTCCGGCTCGCCGGTCGGGCGGAAATACTTGATGCTCTCCAGCGTGGGCCGCAACTCTTCGGGCTCCACCCAGACCGCCTCGACCCGCATGCCCATCGTGACCTCTCGGCCCTCCGGCACTTCCTGGATCAGATGGAACAGCGCGATGTCGGCGCCGTCCAGCAAGATCGACGCGCAGACGTACGGCGGCTCGATGTCCTGATAAAAGGAGAGGTTGACGACGCAGAACGTCGTGACCGTCCCCTTGTGGGACAGCTCAACTTCGTCCGTGGTCGGCACGGCGCAGGTGGGGCAGGAGCCGCGCGGCGGCACGTAGACCTTCTTACAGCTCGGGCAGCGCTGGCCGACGATGCGGCCTTCGGCGATCGAGCGCAGATAGCGCGACGTCGCCTCGCCCGGCGTGTAGTCGTACTCCAGCCTGATGGGCGCTCCGATGCCTCCGACAGGGCCTCCGACAGGGTCGCTCATGACGTGGTCTCGGGCTCGAAACAGGCGATGTCGCCGATCTCGCCGGACGTTTGCTCACGCCAGCGGACGGAGACACGCATGCCTGTCGCCATCTTCGACTGATCGCCCGCGTCGATGGCGTGCAGCAGCGCGGTGTCCGCGCCGTCAAGCTTGATCAACGCCCACGCGAACGGCGTGTCGAGGGGGTGTTTGGGCCGCGGTTCGCTGACCCAGGCCCATGTCGTGACGACGCCGGCTTGGCCGACCTCGACGAAGTCGGTCAGCTCTTCGCTCGTCACGGGGTCGTACTCCACCGGCGGCACGAGCACGCGCCCGTCCTTTGCACGGATGCCTTCGATCTTGCGGTCGCGCAGCCCGCCGAGGAAGCGTCCGACGACGGGGCCTACGCTTCTCGTGTAGGGATACTCCAGCACATGGAGCGCGGATAGTGGGGTCGTGTCATTCTCTGTCGGCATGGCCATCGGTCAGGAAGGCAGCTCCGCGCCGGATGGGCGGAGCACATAGAAGATCTGGTCGAGTAGGTGGTTGCGCCGCGCGATCAACGCCTCCGTGGAGAACGCGTCGCCTGGCTTCATGCGCTCGATCAGCGATCGATGGCAGAAGTAGCCGATCAGCTCAACGTGGAGGTCGTGGATGAACAGCGCCGGGTCGACGGGCCGGATCACGCCCATCGCCACGGCCTTCTCGATGCTCTTCACGGCTGGCAGGTAGATGCGCTCGACAAAGTGCTCGAAGTAGACGTTTGGCGCGGCGATCTCCAACAGCTCCCACTCCAACAGCCGCGCGTGGGCCGGATGCTGGGCGAAGTGCGCGTGGATCTGGTCGAGCATGTAGGCCATGCGTTCGCGCATGCCCTCGCCCGCGAAGCCGCTGGCGAGGAACTCGCGCATCACTTCGGCGATGCGGCCGAGCGCTTCGTCTAACACCGCCCCGTAGAGCGCCTCCTTAGTCTCGAAGTGATAGAGGACTGTGGTCTTGTGCGTCTGCGCCACGTCCGCGATCTCCTGGACCGAAACACGAGCGAAGCCACGCTCGGCGAACAGCTCTGTCGCTGCGTCGCGGATGACGTGCCAGCGGCCCGTCCTCTCCGTTACGGCCTCCTCACCACTCAGCAGTTTGTTTTCTACCACGCGGTTAGTCTATGCTTGGGTATGCAATCTGTCAACCCCGATCTAAACGCCGCGCCGGTTGCGATAATCGGCACGCTCAGGGCCTGAACATGCAAGAGATACTCGCCGATCTGGACCGCTGGCAGAGCGAGGGGACCAAGCTAGCTCTCGCTACGCTCACGAGCGTCCGGCGGTCCGCGCCCCGGTTGCCCGGGGCCAGGCTGCTGGTCACGCGAGACGGCAAGATGGCCGGCTCGATCAGCGGCGGTTGCGTCGAGGGGGACGTGATCGAGCGCGCGATGCAGGTCCTCGAGAACGGCGAGCCCGTTGTCGCAGAGTACGGCATCAGCGACGAGCAGGGCTTCGACGTCGGTCTGAGTTGTGGCGGGCAGATCGACGTGCTGATCGAGCCATTTGTTGTGACGGATGCTTGGCAGGCTGTCCGCGACCGAGTCGAGGAACAACAGCCCGCCGCCCTCGCGATCGGACTCCGCCCGCAGAGCCTGCTTGGCCGGCAGATGGCCATTATCGACGGCGGCCGCGTGGGCTCTATTGACGCAGCGCTCGATGAGGAGGTCGCGGCGGAGGCCGCGCGACTCCTCCGCGAAGGAACGGCCGGAACGGTCACGATGTCTTGGCAGGGCGAGGAGGCCGAGGTCTTCATCGACGCTTTCGCGCCGGCACAGCGCCTCTACATCGTCGGCGCGACGCAGGTCGCGATCCCGCTGACCGCCATGGCGCGCAACCTCGGCTTCCGCGTGATCGTCGTCGACGCACGCAGCGTCTTCGCGACCGAGGAGCGCTTCCCCGACGCGGACGAACTGCTGCGCGCCTGGCCCGACGAAGTGCTCGCGGAACGTGGTCTGGACGAACACTCGCACGTCGTTGTCCTCACGCACGACCCTAAGTTCGACCTGCCCGTGCTGGAGATCGCCCTTCGTTCGCAGGCAGCCTACATCGGGGCGATGGGCAGCAGAAAGACGCACGCGCGGAGGCTGGAGCATCTGCGAGGGCAGGGGTTCAGCGAGACGGACCTCGACAGGATCAAGGCCCCGATAGGGCTCGACATCGGTGGCCGCGCGCCCGAAGAGCTGGCGCTGGCGATCTTGGCCGAGATCGTCGCCACGCGGCATGGCCGATCGCTTCACGCTACGGAGGCAGGCAACTAATGGCCATCGCGATCAAGGAGACGTTCGTCGTGCAGGCTCCGATCGACCGGGTTTGGCAGTTCGTGATGGACCCGGAGATGGTCGTGACCTGCATGCCCGGCGCGGAGTTGGTGGAGGTCGTCGACGAAACAACGTTCCTGGGGAAGGTCAGCGTGAAGGTCGGGGCGATCACCACCAGCTATAGCGGCAAGGTGACGTTCACATTAGTCGACGCCGACGCGCACATCGTGGAGATGACGGCGGAGGGAACGGAGACCGGTGGCGGCACGGCGAAAGGCACGATGTCCAGCCGGCTGCGGACGCTCGATAGCGGCGAGACTGAGGTGGTGGCCGAGGCGACGGTCGACCTCACAGGCCGCATCATGCAGGTCGGCCGCGGCATGATCCAAGGCGTCTCGCATCAGCTCTTCCAGCAGTTCGTCGCCTGCGCGAAAGAGCGGCTGGAGGCGGCTGAGGGTGAGGAGGCTAGCGAGGCCGCTCCGTCGGCTGCGCAGCCAATCAGCATCCTGCCGCTCCTGGTCAAGACGCTTCGCGCAGCGGTGGCGAACTTCTTCCGGCGGCTTTTCCGGAGGCCGGAGGCGTGAGGGTTGACGGGCCTGAGGAGCGTGTGATACATAGAGCGGCGAGTAAGGGTGCTGGGGTGGACCCGTCACGCATTCAGAGTCTCACAACATGCCCCTGTCTGGGGACGGCTGGCGGCACGGACAGGCGCGCGCATCGCACTCAAGGAGGTGGACAACTGCCATGAGCCGTTATCTCGTCGCCTGCGACGCCGGCGGCACCAT
>JADFRJ010000212.1 GCA_022561355.1 Chloroflexota bacterium
TTACGATCGTATTGATCCAACCGCCAGCGTCGGGCATTCACCAGACCCGGCTCCAGGTGACCCGGGCCGCCGCTGAACGCGCGCTTCGGGTACTCCGGACATGCGACGTCATCACTATCTTCGAAAGCAACGCCTTTGTGATAGCTCTGTTGCCAGAAACCGGGGCGGCCGGCGCCCGTATCGTGTTCGATCGTTTCGACGAACAACTGGTGCATTCAGGAGTGGGTTGGACGCTGAAGATGGCGACCTACCCGGAGCACTCCGCGAGTATTGAATACTTTCTCGAACGGTTCAGCGAACTGCTCAGAAGCTCTGATGGCAAGACGAAATCGCCGGACAGGTATGGCTATCTGAGGCAGGTGACAACCGACGTGTCACGTAACTGGCGCGATCTCGCGAGCGCCAAATGAGGTGCGCCCCCAGATTGTTCCCCTCGCCCCGCTCCGTCCCGGACTGCCGACGGAAGCTAACCACAGAGGCTATGGAGACGCCGCCGGCGAGCTTCGCGGTGGCCGCGCGAACGCCATCCATACGGCAGCGAGCAACAGCACCGCCGCGTACGCCCAGAAGATGCGGACGTAGCTGCCCGTAACGTCGAACGCCAAGCCGGCCAGCACGGGGCCTATAGCGTTAAACGTCATCTGTACCGGCGCGACGGCGCCACGGATGCTGCCGAGCGATTCGCGTCCGAAGTATTCGGCGTAGACTCCCTGCATCATTGTGACGACCGAACCGAACACCAGGCCGTAGTAGACACCGTAGACGTAGGCGAGCGCGGGGCTATCCACTTGGATGAGGAGCACGAGGCCCAACGACGCCCCGGCGAGCGAAGCGGAGAACGTCCAACGGATGCCGAAGCGACGCTGTGCCAGCCCGCCAAGGACGCCGCCCACACCTCCAGAGACAGCGAACGTGCTGATCACGCCGACCGCGACGGTCGAAGAGAGACCTTGGTCGATGAGGTGGGGCATCTGATGGAGGTTCACCGAACCTCCGACGAAAAACATCTGGGACGTTGCGAATGTGATGAGCCAAAAGGCCGGCGTGCGGACGGCCTGACTGAGCGTCCAATGCTGTTCCGCTTGTGACGCTTCGGCCCCGCGCGTCTGCGCGATGTCGCTCGCAAGGCCATCGGGGCGCAGGCCCATGTCCTCAGGCCTGCGACGGAGATATCGGAGGCTCGGCAGCACAGAGAGCGAAAGCACAAGGACGCCTAACGCGAGGAACGCGGTCCGCCAGCCCCCGATCAGCAGCATGATCTGGACGCCGAATGGCAGAAGGGCCATGCCGGTCCGGTTCCCGAGCAACATGATGCCGAGCGCGAGGCCCCGATTCTTAACGAACCAATTCGACGTGGCGACGGTGGTGCCAAGGCTCGTCGGCCCGACGGCCGTCGCCCTGCCGATACCGTAGAAGAGATAGAACCACCAGAGTCCGGGCGTGAGCACGAGGGCAAGGAGACAGACTCCCATAAGCGCTCCGCCGGCGGCGACGACAAGCCTGGGGCCCTGCTGGTCGATCACTCTCCCGACGAGCGGCGAGAACACGGCCCCACCAAGGCTCCCGATGGCCGCGGCGGCGGATATCGTCGCGCGGTTCCATCCGAACTCGTCGCTGAGTGGCTGAATGAAGACGCCGAGGACCGGGTTGAAGAAGCTGATCTGAGAGAAGGAGACGACAGCGGCTACGCTGACGATCACCCAGCCGTAGAACGGACGCTCGTTGTCCTGGCTCGCAGGGAGACCACGCACGGTTGGCAGCATAACGGTTTGAATCGCTGGTGGGCGGCTGCTGTCTGGGATTGCTCCTGTTCGGCAGCATGGCCCCGCATGAACGAAGAGGAGATACAGCCATTCTTGGACCGCTCGCTGACGGCCATCGTCTCGACAGTTGGTCGGATGGGGAACGCGCACAGCGTGCCGGTCTGGTATCGGTTCGCCGATGGCTCGTTCAGGATCTGGACTGACGGGTCACGGGCCTGGGTGAAGAACGCGCGCCGTCATCCGCAGATGAGCGTCGCCTCCGCCAAGCACGAGGCGTCCTCGCACTCGCTCTGGTTGGGCAGTGATCACCCCGATGGGCGGGCGGGTTCTCGCAATGGGCCCACCGAGTACTACCGGCGCGGCGAGACGGGGGGCATCATTCTGCCGTCGTGCTCTTAGGTACCCGGCCGCCCGTCTCGGCGGTGGACACAGTCGCCCGTCCTTCACTGCGCCCGGAGGGAGCGATGGACAGGATAGAGCGGATGACGTCCTCTGAGGAGTACGAACCATCCGCACTGGGTAGCATGCTTCGAATAAAGCTGTGATCTTGTCCTAGCGTGACGATGGGTGGCTCGCTGGCTGCTTGCCTGAGTTGGCCGTCAGCCGATGCTGCCGCAAGGCCAGTGCAGATGCAGACCCTTCCCTGTGTGCTATCCACGTCCCCACCTTTTTTCACATACGCCTTAACCGGTTCCGCAGGACACCGAAACCCTATCCCGCCCTTCGCCGTCCTGTACGCCTCAACGAGATAGCCCATCCTGCACTTTCTTTTGCGCGCTCCGTAGACTTCCGGGTCGGACAATGAGCCCTCGAGCCGCACGACCTGGAACGGATAGCCGGACGGAGAGATAACGGGGTTCGCCATGACCTCAATCACCCCGGAGTAGCTCTTTCTCCTCAGCTCCCGCTTGATATCGTCCCTCAGCCGCGACTCGTCACAAAGTGCGAACGCGGAGCCCACCTGGATACCGGCCGCTCCCATGCTCTTTGCCTCGCGGAGCTTTTCCGGACTCGCGTATCCGCCGGCCAGCCAGAACGGCTTTCCCAGGCCCCGTATCTTCGCCAGGTCCGGCTTATCGCGCTCCGTGTAGACCGGCTCCCCGCTTTCGCTGAACTCTTTTCCGCGGGCCGGAGCGTTATGCCCGCCTGCAATCGGGCCTTCCACCACGAAGCCATCCACCTCTCCCGTAGCCTTGAGAGCAAGGGCCTGCGCGAGCACGTGATGCGAGACGATCGCCAGGAACTTCGGCCGCGTCAGCGGCATGCGGTATTGCTGTGGGATGATCGCCTTCGGATCGAATGAGAGTACGTATTTCTCGGATCCGGCAACGTGGATTTTGTACGACACTTCCTTCCAGTCCGCGAGGCCGTCTAACACTCCGGGAACCTGGTTCGGAATCCCCGCGCCCATCAGGACATAGTCAACGCCGCCCAACAGCGCCCCGAATATCTCCGGAAGACGGGGCAGCTGGACTTTTTCTAGGTAGTTGATCCCAACGGGACCGCTGTGGCCTTGCTTGGCCAGCCAGACCTCCGCGAAATTCACGGCGATCAGAAGCCTTGTGAACTCCGCCTTTCGCTCGTCGCTACCGTTGACCAATATCTCGGGTTTTAGAGGGGTCCTGGATAGGGATGACCTGTTTGTGTTGAGCCAGTACCTCTCAATGATTCCCTGGGCGATTTCCGGAACGGGAAAGGCCTCGAGCGCGCGACGGGTGCTTGAGTCTCCATTCCGAAGCCTGACGACCATGGTTGTGGCCAGGCCTATGCCTGACACCACCCCGAGGACCGGTCTACCGATGTTCTCTCCTGCTTCGGCGACTGAGCGCGCCAACTGCCAGCTTGATATGCCGACTCCCATGCCGCCTTGAATCAGCTCCGGCTCAGAGGAGAATACGTGACCTGTCATTAACCCTGCCACCTCGGCGCCCGTTCGCCTTCTGAATATTTGTTCGGGTTTCCCGAGAGGCATTGTACGGTGCCGTCACCTTACGGAATAGCCATTGGCAGCATCACGGTTTGGCTTGCTGGAGGGTGGTTGCTGTCTGGGATTGCTGGGGTTCGATACCATGTCCGCGCATGAACGACGAGGAGATACAGGCATTCTTGGACCGTCCGTTCACGGCCGTCGTGGCGACCGTCGGCCGGACGGGGAACGTCCACAGCGTGCCAGTCTGGTATCGGTTCGCCGAAGGCTCGTTCAGGATCTGGACTGACGGGTCGCGAGCCTGGGTGAAGAACGCGCGCCGTCATCCGCAGATGAGCGTCGCCGTCGCCGAGCACGAGGCGCCGTTCGCGGCCGTGATCGCCCGCGGGACGGCGGAGGTGCTGGCCGACCCGCCGGGGATGGCTGACGAGGTGCGCGCGATCGTCGCGCGCTACATCCCGGAGGCGGAGGTCGACGCCTACATTGCGCCGTGGTCTTCACTGCGGACGATCGTGCGGATCGAAGCGAGCGGCATCCGCGCGTGGGGCAGGGGTTACTAGCCGGCTACTACGGCTCAGACACGAAAGCGCTTGCCGGCAGCGTAGCTTCCAGACCGGCGAGCGCATCGAACGCGCCGGACGAAAGCAGGCGGCCGCTCAAGGCTGACGTCGAGCGGCGCTTCGGATCTCGCGGTACGTTTCCTCCAGCGCCTTGCCGGCTGCTTAGAGTCCGAAAGCAGGAAGCCGGCGCTGTGGCTCGCGAGTAATACTGCCGCCGTACGGC
>JADFRJ010000213.1 GCA_022561355.1 Chloroflexota bacterium
GTTGCCATGCCCATGCCCCCTGCCCTTCGTGGAGGGGGGCGCCGCGCCTCCGGCGCCGCCGGCGAGCGTGTCCGGGTACTCGCCGATCTTGCCGCCGTACGACTCGAGGACGCCCGTCGCGAGGCGGGCATGGCGGACTTCGTCCCAGGTCTGCCGCGCCATGGCCATGATCAGGCTCGGCGGGACGTCCCAGTCCTGCCATTCACAGACCTTGCGGCTGAAAGCATCGATGCCGGCGAACTCCGCGCTGGCGATCCCGCTGACGAGCGCCTTGCGGAACTCGATGTTGTCGGGGTCGGCGGTCACCATCTCACGGAGCAGGCCGATGTCGTAATTCGCGGCGTCGCCGAGCTTCTCATCGAGTTCGGCCGCCTCTTCCTTGTCGATGGTCATGGCGGGGCGATAAGGCGGGTTGCGCCGCGAGGGCATCTGCCGGATGTGTTCTGAAAGCTTGGACGGCATGAGATTAGCTCCTCTGTCCGCTGTCTACGCGTTAGCGTCGGCAGAAGTATACGGAGACTCTACCGCGCACGTCAAGGTTAGCACATACTCAATGTCAGCTGACGAGTACTGGGAGCCTGATCAGGCCGCGAAACGCGGGTAGGCGTCGCCACTCCAGCGGCTCGTCCGCAAGCCGCATCGTGGGGAAGCGCTGGACGAGCGCGCCGATGCCGATCTCAGCCTCGAGCCGGGCCAGTGGCGCGCCGAGGCAGTAGTGGATGCCTCCGCCGAACGCGTGATGGCGCGTGTCCTCGCGGGTGATGTCGAACTTGTTCGGGTTGGGATAGACGTCTGGATCGCGGTTGGCGGACGCGAGAAACGTGAGGATCGACTCGCCCTTCTTGATGGGGCAGCCTTCGATCTCGGCGTCGCTCAGCGTGACGCGGGCGGTGTGCACTACAGGGCTGTCATACCGTAGCACCTCCTCCACGGCGTTCTTAATGAGGGAGGGGTCGTCGCGGAGCTTCTGTAGTTCGGTGGGATGCTGTAGCAGCGCGAGGACGCCGTTGCCGATCAGGTCCGTGGTCGTGACGTTGCCGGCCGCGAGCAGGAGCGACGTCATCGTCACGATCTCTTCGCTCGTAAGCTGGTCGCCGGACTCCTCCACGGCGATCATCGAGCTAATGAGGTCGTTGCGTGGCGCCTCCCGGCGCTCGGCGACGGCCCGGGCGAGGTATTCCTGCATGGCGAGGCCGGCGGCATCCGCACGCGCGCTCTCTTCTTCGGTGATCATGGGGTTGAATCTCAGGATCCCCTCGTCTGACCAGTGCTTGAAATCGGCCTGGTCGGCCGCGTCCACGCCGAGCATCTCGGCGATGACGATCGTGGGCAGCGGCATGGCGAACGCGTCCATCAGGTCGAAGCTGTCCTGGCCCGCGACGGCGTCCAGCAGTTCGTCGACGATCTCCTGAATGCGAGGACGCATGCGCTCGACGGCGCGGGGCGTGAAGGCCTTGGTGACCAGGCCGCGGAGCCGTGTGTGGTCGGGCGGGTCGAGGAAGAGGATGTTGGGCTGGACGTCGTCATCCCGGGGTTCGCCGCGGAAGAGGCTCATGTAGGTACCGTCGGCGGCCTTGCGCGGGTCGACCGAGAGTGAGCGGTCGTTCACAACGCGGTCGACGTCGTCGTGGCGGGTGAGCACCCAGCGCTTCAAGACCTCGTCGTAGTGGACCGGATCCGCTTCGCGCAGCTCCTCGAACACAGGGAAGGGATCTGTGCGGAAGCGTTCGTCGAGGGCGGTTAGCTCGACGCCGGTCGGCACCGGGTGCTGATCTTCTTGTGGTTGGTCACTGCTCATGGCTTGCGCGAATGATATCAGCCAGGGAGAGGGCGGCTCAAGAAGGAGGGAGCCTACGTCTGGTTTCGTTCGCGCTAGCGTGCGTGCCGCCCGCGCCGCAACGTCCGCACGCTCACACCGGCGCCGATCATGCTCAAGCTCGCCCCGCCCGCGATGAGGAACAACGCCCAGACGGGGAGCGCGCCGCGGGCGGCATCGGCTGGGGAAGTGGGCGCTGTCCTGCGGGGCGGATCGGGAGCGTCGTCGCGGAGCTTGTCCAGCAGGCCGTTCAGTCGAGGCGTCGCGGGAATGCCATCACGCCGGACGGTCGCTGTGAGGGCTGAACCCGTTGGCTCAGGGCAGAAGCACAGGAGCCAAGGGACATAACGAACGGTGACCGTCCGCTCTTCCGGCAGGTGGAAGGTGACGAGGATGCGTTCCTCCAGGGGAATCTGTCGCCGGTATTCGTACTCGCGCGACTCGCCGATCGTCGAGAAAATCTCCTGCCAGAAGACGCGCTCGGCCTCACCGTTGAGCCGGCGCCCCTCGACAGAGACCAAGATGTCTTCTTCGCCGAGGACGGCTGCCGCCGCGAATAGCTCGATCGGTGCGGGTTGTTCCGGCAACTCGGTCACCCTGCCCAGCGTCACGTAGCGGCGCAAGATGGCGTCGCGCTCTTCGTCTAGCTCCAGCCAGACCTCATCCTCTCCGCGAAGAACGCGCACGACACCGTGCTCGCACTGACGAAAATAGCGGGCGCAGTATGGGTAGTAGGAGGCGACGTCGTTGGCGTGAACGCCGTATGCCGGCCCCACGGCTCTCTGCCAATACCACGAAAGGACTTCGTACTTCGGGCCGAGCTTGGAAGGTACGTCCACGAGTCGTAGTCGCGTCGGCGAACCGTCCGCCTCCCAGAACGCGACCGTATCGTCCCAGGTGGTGGTGATTATATGTGGTAGCTGGTCGCTCGAGATGGTCATCCTCGGCATCTTGGCATCGGCCGGATTGGGCAGAGCGAACGCCAGGAGCGCAACGGCGACGGCGATGGCGGCGATGAAACGCAAGGAGTTCTCCTTCTACCTAGCTACACCGCTGAGTCGAACGAGGTTCCAGGCGCGGTACTCAAAGTCCGTCGACTCGGAGTCATCAATGTGCTTCCTTAGGGTGATGAGCGAGGCGGACGATTTAAAGAGAAAGTTCGGGCAGCGAGTGCGTGCACTTCGCGAACGCCTTGGTATTTCACAGCAGGAGTTTGCTCACAGTGTGAAGTTGGACCGCACCTACATTGGAAGCGTCGAGCGAGGCGAGCGAAATGTTAGCTTGGTGAACATACACAAGCTGGCCGCAGGGCTTAATGTGAGAGCCGAAGAGTTGCTCAATGCCGAGTGAAGCACTCATCGAGGTGGCACGACGGCTGCGGCAGGCCCGACGGAGTCGAGGGATTGAGCCAGAGGAGCTCGAACGGCGTCTCATTTTAGGTCCAGGTTGGATCTCGGCGTTCGAATCCGGCGATCATGTTCCAAGTTTGGACATGCTGCTTGCATTGATAGCCGAGTTGGACCTGAGTCCGTCACGCTTCTTCAGAGGGTTGAGTCTTTCTGAGACTCGCGCGCAGGCGGAGAGGAAACTCCTTGTTGAGCCTGATGGTGAAGATGTGCTCCTTCGCTTCCCTTATGGCGAGCATGATGCGACATATCGTCTGGCGGGAGCAAGCCGAGATGAGGTCGAGTCAATCATTGGAGGATTGCGCGACGATCTGGCGCGATTGGCGGATCCACCTCCGAACGAAAGTCAAGCGATAAAGGCAGATGCTGTAGCGACTGCATTTCTACGAAGTGTTCGACAATGGCCCCACGCGAATCCCTCAGACCTATGGTGGTTCCTCGTCTATCGTGCGTATTGCGATCCCTTCAACCATCCAGCCATGTTTGCACGACTAGACCTTTCGCAAAGCTGGAAGCGAACCGCCGGTTGGGCCCTGGAAGAAGTGCTAGTTCGCTTCTATGCTGACTTTCTGAGGCAGAACGAAATCAATCTCTTCGTTCCTCAGGGAAACAGAAAGGTTGACCTCTTACGTCAAGTCAAGATCGCTGGCCGACTGGAGCCCGACAAAGTTGATGTGTTGCTGACTGGTTCTCGCGACGGTCAGGAGGTGTGCTTTGGCGTCGTGCATGTCAAATCTAGCTTTGCGGAGAGGCGAACTGACGATGTCCCGCTGAGCCAAGCGCTAATAGAGGCCGGTTACACGTCGCCGCTCTGGACCATGGACTGTAAGAGCACTCCCGCTGAATCGCCGTTCAACAAGGGCGAGTTGGGAGTCACTTTAGAACCTGAGAGAGATCGGCGCAGCGCAAAGCGCCGTGACGTGGAAGACGAAGGGTACTTCTCAGCTTGCTTCTCTTACAATCAAAATACGATCCCGACGCCGACGGGACAGGAAGCAACGGCGAGAGTCATGGTGTGCGATTTCAGAGACCCCAACGACGCATTTAGCGAGTTCGTGGTAAGGAGTTGGGGGGATTTCAGGCAACGGGAAGCTTGAGCTGACGTTGCCTGAGGGTGTGCAACCTTTTGTTGGATGCCACCACTTGGTCGTTGTCGATCTCAAACCCTAGGAACGAGCAGTTCAGCTTCAGCGCTGCGATTCCAGTCGTTCCGGAGCCAGAGAAAGGGTCTAGGACAAGGA